>CALACF010000338.1 GCA_937890245.1 uncultured Flavobacteriales bacterium | reverse complement strand
TCCGTATAGGACAGTGTCCCCAACCTTCACGGTCATCGGCTCGTCCTTCTTGCCATTTCCCACCGCGATGATGGTGCCGCGCTGCGGCTTCTCCTGCGCAGTATCAGGAATGATGATGCCACTGGCTGTGGTCTCTTCTGCCGCTGCGGGCTCCACGAGCACGCGGTCAGCGAGGGGTTTGATGTTTACCGACATAAGATTGGTCAATTAATACGTTTTGCGAATTGCAAGGCGCCTTATACCAATTTCGTGCCGGGCGCCGCAAGCCCCCAAATCTACGTCTGGACTTGACAAATCGTCAGCGAACCCCGATTTGGGGCAAAAAAAATGTCAGCTTGGGTGACAAGCTGACACTTTAAAGAAGTTCGTTCATCAGCCAATGGCTGATGCGGCTTAGTTGGCCGGAGCCTGGTCGGTCGAAGGCGCTTGTGCAGGCGCTTGTTCGGTTGCTGGAGCTACAGGATCAGCCACAGGTGCGACGAACTCATCTTCGGAGAAACCCGAAGCTGAAGTTCCCGTTCCGTAGAAACCACTTGAGGCCATGCTCAAAACAAAGAGCGCAACGGTCAAGTACCACGTGGCCTTCTCTAGGAAGTCTGTGGTGCGCTGAACGCCACCAATTTTTCCCGCTGACTCGAAGCCAGAAGCAAGGCCGCCCCCTTTTGGGTTTTGGACCAAGATGACAGCACCCAACAGCAGGGCAACAATGAGGATGAGGACGAGGATGACGTAAGCCATGGTGTATTCGTTATTTCCGATCGGACTGGCCCGTTGCCAGCTTTTCGGATTGGGCTGCAAAATAAACGCTTTTTTCCGGGTATTTCAAGGCCAAAAGGCGGTACGCTTTGCGAGCGCGTCCGAGATGCCCCTGGCCGGCGTAAATCCGGGCCATGGTTTCGGTCACCAAAGAGACGTCTTCAACGATGCTTTCCCTTGCCAACTCGCGCACTACAGGCCGTTGGGCCTCTGTGTCAACCGGTCCAATTCGCGGGTCGTTTTGGATGAACAAGTCCACCAGGTTTGCCTGGCGTTTTGGGTCCAATGGGGCAGACTCCGCGACTTCAACAGCGCCTCCGACCGCGGTTGATTCATCAGTTTTGCGCAAATGGCCCTGCCCGAAGCCCACTTCGCCGCTTCGTGAGAGCGCCCATTGGGCGAGCGGCGAAAGGGCCACTTCGGCCCCGACAAGTCGCGGCGCTGGCGCAGGTCCGTCACCTATTTCCTCCTCTGCTTTTGCCTCCGCCTGTCGAAAGGCTTCAACTTCCTTTCCGAGCGAACTTTCGATGGCGACCAGGGCCACCTCGCGCGCCAAATCTTGATCGACCGCAGGTGCGAGAACGGAAACCTCCATGGGCGCAACCTCCGGCGTCGGCACCAGCACTTCCTCAAGCTCGTCGCTCAAACCGTCGACCGCACGCGCAAAAGCATCTACCTCCTCGACGATTGCCTGCCGATTCAACAGATCGAACAACCTATATGGCCCTGAAGTATATGCAGCAGCCTCGGCCAGTTTCCGGTCTGCGTCTGACGTTCCGGCATCGCGTGCCGACTTAGCCAACAACAAGCGCGCGGCAGAAAATGCAGGAAACTGCTCCACCCAATCGGCGAGGACCTCGCGCGAATCAGCCCGGCTCTCGCCCTCGGGATGGGCCAACATTTTTCTATAGGGGTGCAAATCGCTCACGGCTCCAAACTTACCAATTCACTTACCAATTCCCGAGCGACGCATTGAAGACCTCTTGAACCAATTGGTCGTTGATCTGCTCGGCGAGTTCCTCCTCGACATCGAACAAGTTTCGGTCGGCAGGAAAATCCGCGAACTTCGAAAAAGTGCGCTCAAAATTCAGATCGGCGTCCAAGCTGTTTTCATACACCACCTGCACTTTCACCGTCAAACGGTTCTGCGTCGCCGTCTCGCTTTCCCCTCCCGAAACCGCGCTCGTCGTCACATCATACCCCACAATGCGCCCCGAAAACTGCAACTCGCCGCCCGCCGATTCCCAGCGCAACGTACTCTGACGCTGAACAATATCCTTGAGTGCTTCCGTGAATCTTTGTGCGGTGACAGGCGATGCCAATGAAGCAACGGGCGTAAAGTACGCGACCGAAAAAGTCTTGGCGCCCCCCGTTTGCGCTCCAAAAGGCGAATACACACCGCAGCTTCCCAGTACGAGTAAGAGCACGCCACCCAGCACCAGCGCTCGCGCTGTCAAGTAATGAAGTCGCGTCATCATTTGAGGCCGTATTCATTGATCTTGCGGTAGAGCGTTCGCTCGGAGATCCCGAGGTCTTCGGCTGCAAACTTCCGCCGGTTGCCGTGTTTCTCTAAGGCCCTGCTGATCAGCTCGCGCTCGCTGTCAACCAGCGACAGGTTCTCACTCACCTCCACCACTTCCTCGTGGCGATGCGACTCAATTTCGGCCGGCGACCGCTCAGGGCGGGGCTCAGCCGGTCCGCTCGAAGGCAACTGTAGCAGGCCGCCGCTGGCCTCCCGGCCGAAGACCTTTTTGACGAGCTCACTCCCCTCCTGGGTTTCAACCTCAAATGGGCCCTCGGCGAGCATTTTTAGCACGAGCGTCTTCAAGTCGGTGAGGTCCGACTTCATCTCGAACAACAACTTGTAGAGAATTTCGCGCTCCGAGAAACTCTCTTCGCTCCCGCTAACTTTAACGGGGAGGCGTTGGGTATTGACCTCTGGCAAATAATCAAGCAGCTGATCCGCTGTCACCTTGCGGTCCTCTTCCATCACAGAAATATGCTCAGCGATGTTTTTCAACTGGCGCACGTTGCCTGGCCATGGATAGTTCAGCAGGATCTCAATTGCCTCTGCGTCCAATCGAATGGGCGGCATCCGGTGCCGGTCTGAGAAGTCAGCCGTGAACTTGCGGAACAGCAGATGAATGTCTTCGCCCCGCTCACGCAGGGACGGCATCACAATCGGCACCTGGTTCAAGCGGTAAAAGAGGTCCTCGCGAAAACGCGCGCGATCCACCGCTGCAGCAAAGTCGAGATTCGAGGCCGCCACAACGCGCACATCGGTCTTGGACACCTTCGACGAACCCACGCGCATGAACTCCCCCGTTTCCAACACCCGCAACAGCCGCGCTTGCGTCGGCCGCG
>CALACF010000337.1 GCA_937890245.1 uncultured Flavobacteriales bacterium | reverse complement strand
TCGCCGGCTCACGGAGTACTTTGAATTCATGGGCCGTTGTCGCCCGTGGTTCGTGCCTCTCGCCGCCATCGGCATCGGACTTGAGTCCTTTGTCCCTGACACCTTCCGGCGAATAGTCGCTGCACAGAAAAAGCACTACGGCATGACCGACGACGACCTCATTTTCTGGACCATGCACATTTTGGCGGATGCCGAGCATGGTGACGAAGGAATTGAGATTGTGTCTGAGTATGTCACCGATGCTGTTGGACGCAAACAGGTATTCGACTGCACAGTCGAAACCGGCAAAATGTTTTTTGACCTCTGGAATGTCTACAAGTTGGTCTAGACCCAACTACAACTTGGAAACTTCACCGCCGTCGATCACGAAGCAGGCTCCTGTTACGAACGACGACAGTGGTGACAGTAGGTAACAGACGAGGGGTCCAAGTTCTTCCGGAGTGCCCATGCGTCGGAGCGGAATCTTCTTCAGACGCAAATCAAGCGTTCTCGCATCCGCGGTGACCGCCGACTGCGCGGCCGTATCAAAAGCACCAGGAGCGATCGTGTTGACTCGAATTTCGTGACGCGCCCACTCAGCTGCCAACGATTCAGTAAAGCGCATCATCGCACCCTTAGAAGACGAATATGCCACGAGTATCGGCTTACCCTTCAAGCCCGACGTCGACGCCACATTCACAATTGAGCCAGGTTGCTTGAGGGCAATCCAATGCGATCCAGCACGCTGGGCGAGGGCCGCAGGCGCCAGCAAATTGACCGCAAGCACTTCGTCGAACACGTCGAGGCTTTGAGTCTCAAAACTTCCTGCTGGAGCAATTCCAGCATTATTCACGATGCCATCAAGACGCCCAAATGTTGACAGTGCGACGTCTACCAAACCTCCCACGGCAACGCGGTCGCGCATGTCGCATTTTGCAATCGCCACTGCACCTGGCAGTTCCGCAGCAATTGATTCAAGGTTTTTTTCGGATCGTGCTGCCGCAAGCACTTTGCCACCTTCGGCAACAATGGAGCGCACACAGGCGGCGCCCAGCCCCTGGCTGGCACCCGTCACGATGAATGCTCGTCCGGCGAGTCTCAGGTCCATGTATCTATTTCCTTGCTGAGACGTGCCGCGATACCGAGACGGAGCACTTCTGAAGCACCCTCATAAACACGCATTGGGCGTGCCTGACGGTAATACTTTTCAATTTTCGATCCGCGCACAAGACCCCAGCGGCCCATAACTTGCACACAGCTGTCAACTACGCGTGATGCGGATTCTGTCGCAAATAACTTCGCGAGTGACGATCGATCCAAGTTCGCAGCGGCATCCGCCCGCGCTCCTTCAGCCGTTGCATAAGTGAGTAGCCGAGCGGCTTCGTAGTCTGCCCACGCATCAGCCAACAAACTTGATACTGGCCCATGTTTTATGAGCGGTTGACCGAATTGTTCACGAGTACGCACATGACGAGTAGCTTCCTCTATCGCCCCCTGCATCAAACCGCATGCAGCACCAGCAACAGAAATTCGAAACACCGCAAGCGTGGCGAGTACATGCTTGAAGCCGTCTCCCGGCCCACCGAGGCGTGCAGATTTTGGAACCCGAACCTCTTTATATGTGAGATCACCAAGCACATGTGGGGCGATGAGCTCGGGCGACGGAACAACACTCAGTCCCGGAGAGTTTGCAGGAACCAAAATCAGTGAGTATCTCGGTTCACCATGGTCAGTTTCTTTGACCAGAGTGGTGTAAAAGCTCGCATGTCCGCCATTGGAAATGTATGACTTCGCACCGTTGATCACGATCTCGTCTCCCTCAGTGTGGGCAACGGTGGTGATTCCCTTGAGATCAGAGCCCGCGACTGGCTCGGTGAGGGCCAGTCCCGCCAGCACTTCGGCGTTGGCGATTTTCGGTAGCCACTCTCTTTTTTGGTCTTCGGTACCGGCTCGCGAGATCGCGTAACTACCAATGCCTTGGAGGGCAAAAACTGAATCTAGGTGGGCCGATGTTTTCATCATTGCCTCGCGAGCCACACACACTGCTAGCGGATCAATCTCGTCAAATCGACCTCCAAATTTCTTGGGCACCATCAGTGCACTCAGTCCGCTCTTACGGAGTTCCGCCAACGTTGGCTCGTGCATTGTGGACATCTCATCGGCCTCAGCGGCAAAAGGCTCGCATCGCGCAGCAAGGGCAAGAGCTTCGATACGAACCTTTTTTACTTCATCATCAAGCACAAATGGCACAACGGCATCCTTCTACGGTCGTTGGAAACACATGGCGCCGCAAGGCTGGTGATGCGCACGTCGCCATGTTGTTAT
>CALACF010000336.1 GCA_937890245.1 uncultured Flavobacteriales bacterium | reverse complement strand
CGATGGCGGCGGCGAGTTGATCTGCGGCCGCAGGACAAGTTCGGAGCCAGAGCTCGGGCTCGATGAGCTCGAGTTCGCATAACGTCAGGGCGCCGGATGGGTCGCGGACCATGTCGATTCGATGGTAAAGGGGAGGTGTGGAGCTAGGCACCGCGCGCTGGCAGGCTTGGATGACTTGATGCGCGAAGGCGGTTTCTTCGGCGCTGGCCTCATGCGGGAGGACCCGGCCGCCGTGGTCGTCTTGGACGCGGAAATCGCCTGGGGCAGCCACCTTGCGGATGGCGTGCGTGACGTGTCCGCCCATGGCCATGATGGATACTTCGCCCTGGCCGGGTGCGTCGCCTGAGATGGCGGGCAGGAACTTTTGGAAGAGCATCCGCTCTTGGCTGAGGAGCTTGGAAAAGTGGGCTTCGAGCGGGCCGGCTGCGTTGGGTGTGACGCGGTAGGTCTCCCGTGCACCACCCGAGACAGCGGGCTTGATGACGGCTTCGCCCCAGCCCGTTGATTCGAAGAGCTCGGCCAAGCTGCGAGGATTGTCGTTGGTGCTGGGTGAATTTTTGCTGGTAAAGCTGCGCTCGAGAAAGAGGGTTGGGGCAACCGCGACGCCGGCTGCAATGAGGTCGCGCAAGTAGAACTTGTCGAAATTCCAAGCAATGATGGCGGCTGGATTGATCAGCAGGGTCTGCTCGGAAGCGCGCGCTAGCCAGGATTTGAAGGCGTCAAAGCGGTGGAAGTAGTCCCAGGTGGCGCGAAAAAGAGCGGCCTGGGTTTGGCGCCAGTCCACCGATGCGTCCGACCAGTCTGCGCGACCGACCCGCAACCCCAGCCGCTCCAGTGCAGCCGTTATAAGCTGGTCTTCTTCAAATATTTGGTCAACGTACCAGGCGGGCATGTCGTAGGCTGTGTCGGGCAGGCGCGTTACGTATTGGCCTTCAGTCAAGAGTAGGACGTCCCAAGTTTTTTCGATGCTCATTTTTCGGCGTTCGTGAAATCAATTGCAAGTGTTGCCAAATTGGCCTAAAAGGAGGAGGATGTCGCCGACGCCTACGAGCTGATCGCCGTTCAAGTCGCCTGAGCAGTCGTCGTCGGGGGCAATGAGGCATGGTGGCAGGTCGATCAACGGGGCGCCTTGCAGCACCCAGAACGGGTCGAGTTCGATGCAGAGGTGGGCAAACAGGGTGGGTACAATGTCGACTTGGCGGGGCGTTGCGGAGTAGTCGTAGCTCAGCTGTGGCGAGGGGTCGACCCAGGAAGCGCCTTCAATCGTGCCGTTGTGGCCAGCGCCAGAATCGTCGGCGGCAACAGCTGAAGGTTCACCGTCGATGAGCCGCCAGTAGCCCAGCAAATCAGCGTAATGAGGATGAGCTGAATCCAGCGCTTCGCATTGCCAGGCGTCAATTTCGGCTTGGGGTAAAATGACGTCCCAGACGCGGACTTCGGCAATCGCTCCGTTGTAGCTGTACGCTGAGAGCGCGTCCGACCCGAAAAACAATTGGTTTGTCGCTCCAATGTCGCCAACGGCAGACATGTCTGCGCTGCCTTGTAGCACCCCATCGGCGTACACTGAGAGGAGTCCGTCGCGATCGAAGCTGGCGGCGAGATGATGCCATTGGCCGTCAGTAATTGTGTTGGCGTTGATGTCTACGCGGTTGGTGCCGTCGCCTGCATTTGCCTTCCATTCAGGCCCGCTGGCGTATTTGAACGAGAAAACAAAGCCGGGATTTCCGCCGGAGTCCCAATCCTTGTTGCCTAAAATCGCTACGTCGGCTGCTTCAGTCGTCTTGATGCGGAACTCAACGGTGAAATCTCGGTCCGCGCCGAAGTCGAAGTCGCTGTGGGCCTGGACTGCCACGCGGTTGCCCGACCCGCTTCCCGCTTCGCCGAATCGCAGCTCTTCCAATAGCAACGGGCCTTCGGGTGCGCTCTGCGCAAGGCAATTTTCCGGCGTGTCGCTCCAAATTTCTTCGGCCCATACAACACTGGCTCCCACACCAGCGCCCGAAACAATGAACGGGATCCTGCGATGCTCAATGCTCGTTCCGCCATGCGAATACCCCACGCCCCCATGGTCGCTCGAAATAGCGATCAGCCATTGTTCTTCCCCGAATGCAGGTCGAGCGTACAAAGCCGCGAGCACTTGGCCTATTTGGGCATCGACGCCTTCGATGGCGGCCAAATATGCGGGCACGGTAGGGTCGAACATGTTGCTGTGGCCTGCGTAGTCCACCTCGTCAAAGTGCAGGAACATGGCATGGGGGTCAGCGTCGGCGCCGCCTGCTCCGATCAATCTGGCCACCGCTTCGTCGGCCACGGCTTGGTCTGAGCTGACGTTGAGCGCCTCATCGGCACTGCTGCCTACGATGTGGTCGTTGATCGGTGACCAATGCACGATGGAGACCGTGTTGCGCTCAGGTGTGAGGTCTTCGATGCGCTGGAAAAAAGAAGGAAATTGGGCGAGGTTGTGGTTGCCAAATCCATTGTCTGTTACGTTGTGCAGGTTTGAACGGACGCCGGTCAGAAGCCCAGACCAACCCGGTCCGCTGACGGTGATGTCGTCATTGAGCCCGTCCGGACTGTAGAAGCCTGCATCGCGAAGGGCATCCAAATTTGGTGTTGCTGCGGCTTCGTAGCCGTCAGAACGGCAACCATCAATGCCGATGAAAAGCACGCGCTGGGCAGTGGTCGAAAGGCTGCTCGCAAGGATTGCAAGAGCGAGCAATAGGACATTTGGTTTCATGACGTACAAGATACGCCACGGCTGCCGCTCGAATTCAGGCGGCCAATTCGCGCAGCAATCGTCGCTTGGCCACCGGCAACAGGGTCTGCTCCAAGGGAAAAGCCAAGTCGGTCCGGACCATGAAGGCGGCCGGGTGGGGCAGTTCCGTGAAACGACGCGCCAGGTCGAGCTTGATGCCCTCCAAGGTGTCGCCAAAACCGACGTGGCGCCGGTCGACCTGCCTGCAATCAAGGCGGAGCATGCGCTCGGCGCCCGTGTCAATTTGCGAATGCCGGTAGCGATAGGACAGGACTTCTTTGCGCGATTCATCGAGCACCATTAAATAGCCCTCGCGCTGATAAATAGGCTGAACGCCGACAGGCGCAAATTCCAGTCCAGATTCCACGAGCTCGTACAGGGCGGTGCCCTCGTCAATGGTCGACCGGAGCAGGGGCTCAGCCAGTTCGAGCAAATCGTTTAAATAGGTGTCAAGCTCTGGGTGGTCCTGCAATTGCCGATGCACTTTGCGCATCTTTTTGAAGTCGAGACCGATC
>CALACF010000335.1 GCA_937890245.1 uncultured Flavobacteriales bacterium | reverse complement strand
GTAGATGTAGACCTTCAGATTCAACCCAATCCTGTTTCGGCCACAGGCACAGCTGTTGTTCGCTTCACGGGCCCCTCACTCCAAGGTGCAACAGTCGAAGTGGTCGACATCTTGGGCCGCGTGCTCACAAAAGATATCTGGACAGGGGCCAGCGCTTGGACGCTCGAAGCTGAAAAGCTACAATCTGGCGCTTACTTCTTGGTCGTGACCCAAGGCGATGCCCGCCGTGTGGCCCGCTTTACGGTAGAATAAAGGAGAGAGCTGAGGTGGCAAGCTTCAGCAATTCTCGAGCGCCTGGTTCATTGCGATTTTTTGCAGGGACCAGGCGTTTTTGCTGCCAAGTTTTTGCCGCTTAGCGCTTGCGACCGGCAAGATGCCCCGCCAGCAATCCAGCTGGTAAGTAGAACGAGATATCTGTCAAGATGAACCACAGCGGCTGTCCGGGAATCTGGAAGACATTGAGAATGCCCCCAATCATCGCAATAAAGGCAACGACCAGCGGAACGATTAGCTTCCCGTCATTGGAAATCCGAGCCGCAACCCAGGCACCGATGAACGTGCCTCCGATGTGTGAAATCAAGGCCGTCAATATTTGAAGGACGCTGAGCCCTTGCATAAAAGCGACCCAGTTTTCAGGTGTGTCAGCCTCGCCTGCAGGAAATGGCGGCATCTCGATGATGAGCCCGGTGAGCACATGCAGGCCCATGATGCCCACGATGAACGAGATAATGCCTGCCAATACGGCCAGGATGTTGCGAACAGTTTGATTCATGCGCCCAAGGTAGGCGTGCAATTGGGGCTATAGACCTTTACATGTTCCGCCGGTACGCACCGCCGACCTCGAACATGGCATCGGATAGCTGGCCGAGGGAGCAGACCTTCACTGCGTCCATCAAGACGTCGAAGATGTTTTCCTGTTGTTGGGCGGCGTGTTGTACAGCGGAGAGTGCAGCGCCAGATTGCTTGCTGAAAGCTGCTTGAAGCGCTTCGACACTCTTGATCTGTTCGCCCTTTTCAGCTTCCGTGGCGCGGATGACTTCGCCAGGAACGATGGTGGGGGAGCCCTCCTTGGAAAGGAACGTATTGACCCCGATGATCGGGTATTCGCCCGAGTGCTTGAGCGTCTCGTAATGCAGGCTTTCCTCTTGGATCTTCGAGCGCTGGTACATCGTTTCCATAGCGCCCAAGACACCACCGCGCTCGGTCAAGCGGTCAAATTCGGCCATCACCGACTCTTCCACCAAATCGGTCAACTCTTCGATGATGAACGCGCCCTGCAAGGGGTTTTCGTTCTTCGCCAGGCCGAGCTCGCGGTTGATGATCAGCTGTATGGCAATCGCGCGGCGCACGCTGCCTTCAGTCGGCGTCGTGATGGCTTCGTCGTAGGCGTTGGTGTGCAGTGAGTTGCAATTGTCGTAGATCGCGTACAACGCCTGCAGCGTGGTGCGAATGTCGTTGAAGTCGATCTCCTGTGCATGCAAGGACCTTCCGCTTGTCTGGATGTGGTATTTGAGCTTCTGTGCCTTGTCGCCCGCGCCGTATTTGCGGTCCATGGCTTTTGCCCAGATTTTGCGGGCCACCCGCCCGATTACAGCATACTCCGGGTCGATTCCGTTCGAGAAGAAGAAGCTCAGGTTCGGGCCGAATGCGTCGATATCCATCCCGCGGCTCAAGTAGTATTCTACATACGTAAATCCATTGGCCAGGGTGAATGCCAATTGCGTAATGGGATTCGCCCCCGCCTCAGCGATGTGATACCCAGAGATTGAAACCGAGTAGAAATTGCCGATTTGCTTGTCAATGAAATGCGCCTGTACATCGCCCATGAGGCGCAGGGCGAACTCCGTAGAAAAGATGCACGTGTTCTGTGCCTGGTCTTCCTTCAAGATGTCGGCTTGCACGGTGCCGCGCACTTGGGTGAGGGCCTCGGCCGACAACCGGTCGTAGACGGCGCTGTCCAAGACCTCGTCGCCGGTGCAGCCAAGCAGCATCAGTCCCCGCCCGTCATTGCCTTCGGGCAACGCACCTTGATAAGCTGGTCGTGGCAATTTGTGGTCATCCCAACGGGCCTTCAGCAAGCGATCAACTTGCGCCTCCAAGCCGTTTTCGCGGATGTAATCCTCGCAAAGCTGATCGATTGCGGCGTTCAGAAAGAATGCCAGTACCATTGGCGCAGGCCCGTTGATCGTCATCGAGACGCTCGTCGAAGGGTCGCAAAGATTAAATCCACTGTAGAGCTTCTTTGCATCGTCTAAGCAGCAAATGCTGACCCCCGCGTTGCCGATTTTCCCATAGATATCCGGGCGCAGCCCCGGGTCTCGCCCGTACAAGGTCACGCTGTCGAAGGCCGTCGAAAGGCGCTTGGCCGGCATGTCGCCTGAAACGTAGTGAAATCGGCGGTTGGTCCGCTCGGGTCCGCCTTCGCCAGCGAACATACGCGTGGGGTCTTCGCCCCGGCGCTTGAACGGAAACAGCCCGGCGGTGAACGGAAAATGTCCGGGCAAGTTTTCTTGCAAACCCCAGCGCAACAGATCGCGCCAACCGTCGAGTTTCGGTAGGCTCACCTTCGGGATTTGCAGCTGAGAAAGCGAAGTCGTTGTCGTTGGTATTCGAAGTTCCTTTCCTCGCACTTTGAACACGAATTCGTCGGCACGGTAGCGCGCGGCCTCTTCGGGCCAAGCCTCCAGCCATTGCAAGTTCTTGGGGTCGAGATCTAGCAAGAGCTCAGCTTTGCGCGCTTGAAGTGCAGCAACGGCTTGTGGCTCCTCGCCGCCCGCTAGCCCACTCGAAAGCTCATCCTTCGCCCGCGTCAAAGTTTGCACCCGCCCAGCGATAGCCGCCTGGGACTCTACCCACGTATTGTACCCGCGCACAGCGTCTGAGATTTCGCTTAAGTAACGGATGCGCTTGGGTGGTATAACGTGAACTTTTTCACTCGATCCGATCTCTTGGGGAAGGCTGGAGGAGAGATCTGCGCCCGTACGTTCTACCAAGGTGCCCATCACCGCGCGGTACAAGTTGTTGGTGCCGGGGTCGCCAAATTGTGAGGCGATCGTCCCGAAAATGGGCAACGAATCGTCTTCGGCCTCCCAAAGTTCGTGGTTGCGCTTGAATTGCTTGCGCACATCGCGCAGGGCGTCTTGCCCGCCTCGCTTGTCGAATTTGTTGATCGCAACCAAATCGGCGAAGTCCAGCATGTCGATTTTCTCAAGCTGGGTTGCCGCTCCAAACTCGGGCGTCATGATGTACAGCGAGACGTCACTGTGGTCTAAGATTTCAGTGTCGCTCTGGCCGATTCCCGAAGTCTCTAGGACGATGAGATCGAAGTCTGCCACCTTCAAGATGTCGAGGGCGTCGCCCACGTGGCGGCTCAGCGCGAGGTTACTCTGGCGCGTGGCGAGTGAGCGCATATACACGCGGTCGTTTGCAATGGCGTTCATCCGGATGCGGTCGCCGAGTAAGGCGCCGCCCGTCTTGCGCTTGGACGGGTCGACCGATACGATGGCAATGCGCTTTTCAGGGTGGTCCAGCAGGAAGCGGCGCAGCAGTTCATCTACCATCGAGCTTTTGCCCGAACCGCCCGTTCCCGTGATGCCGAGCACAGGCACTTTCATCGAAGCGGCGCTTGTGCGGATTTTATCGAGGTCGTCTGCGAAGGAGGCTAAGCTCATTTCTGCAGCAGTAATCAGCCGGGCTATGTCTTGCGGATTTTTGTCTGAGAGCCGGTCAATTTCACCGGTTGGTTCGGCCACGGTTGGATAATCGCTGCGCTGTACCAAATCATCGATCATGCCCTGCAGGCCCATCTTGCGGCCGTCGTCCGGGTGGTAAATCCGTTCGATGCCGTAGTCCTGCAGCTCTGAAATTTCTGAGGGCAAAATCGTGCCGCCGCCTCCACCAAAAATGCGGATGTTGCCCGCTCCGCGCTCCTCGAGCAGGTCCTTCATGTACTTGAAGTACTCGTTGTGTCCGCCCTGATAGGAGGTCATCGCGATGGCCTGCGCGTCCTCTTGGATCGCGCATGAAACCACCTCGTCCACGCTCCGGTCGTGGCCCAAGTGAATGATTTCACAACCCGAACGCTGCATGATGCGGCGCATGATGTTGATGGCGGCGTCATGGCCGTCAAAAAGTGAGGCGGCCGTTACAATGCGGACATTGTTAGCGGGCCGGCTGGTGGAGTTGGTTGCAGCCATGGTGTAAAACGTGGCGCGAATTTAACGCACGCGATCAACACGGCTGCCCAAACAGACTCAGCAAGATAAGCAGGTCGTTCACACCGATCAGGCCGTCGTTGTCCAAGTCGGCCGGTCCGCATTCACCACCGGTACAGCCAAAGCCGCCCAGAGAGATGAGCAGGTCGTTGACGTCGCGGTTTCCATTGCCATCGATGTCGCCCGTGCACACTTGAGGCGTGACGCAACCAGCGCCTGTGGCGTTGATGTCGTGGCGGTCTTCATTTGTCACGTCGCCCACGTAATCCAGACACACGCCATCTGCAGAAGGCGAGATGAAGTGTATGCGCAAAAGTGCTTGGGCCGAGGCGCTCTTGTCTAGCAAGCTGTCCTGAAGCGCGACGCCCATCACGTAGCCTTCGGGCGTGAAGCCGTAGGCATGGTGGAAGCCGAGCGTGTCGTAGAGCGGCTCGACAGCGGTGAATGTTGCGCCGCTGAGTTGGACTTCCCAGCCGCTGAGCCAAGATGTCGGGTTGTGCACCCAGAGATCGACGAAGGAGGAGTCGGGGTAGGGCATGGAAATGCCGAACTCAGCGCTTTGGTTAGGCGAGAGCAGTGGGCCGTTCCAGTCGCAGTGGTTTTCAACGCCGGCGTCGCCCAAGTGGTTGTGGCCGAGGTGGGCACAGTCCGCAGCGAGGGCCACATCCGTGACGGACAGCTCGCCGTCGGCATTCAGGTCAGCACAAGGTGCGCCCGAGGTGACGCCCTCGAGCAAAAGCTCAATGTAGGCTGGCGGGTCGTCCGCATCCACTTCACCGTCAAGGTCGAGGTCGCCCTTGATGACGAAGCCGGGGCAGTTGCCGGCGCAGTCGGGAACGGCTGACCCATAAGGGCTGCCAACGCAATCGGTGGGCACTTCACAGTCCTGGGTTTTCGTAAAATTGGTTGCGGCGCCCGTTCCGTCGCGCTCGAAGCTGAAGCAGAGGCCGACTGCGTTGTTTGAATAGTCGAGTTCGTATGAACCATTGGCATCGGGACTAAAGTCCCAATTCACACGTATCACCAAGGTGTAATCGCCCCCGGGGATGTCCGTGATATCGATCCACTGGCAATTGAGGTAGCGGGAGTAGATATCTTGGCAGCCAGCCGAGATGCCCATATTGCCACAGGTATATTTCGGCGGTCCGCCACCGTAGTTGCACGATCCGAGGTCCAGCACGCAGAATCCATTTTTGAAGCCAATCTCTGGCATGGGCGCGCCGCCGGTTATGTAAAGCGCATACTCTGCGTAGCCCTCATAGTGGTAGTGGTTGTGGCAGGCGTCCCACTCGAATTGTTC
>CALACF010000334.1 GCA_937890245.1 uncultured Flavobacteriales bacterium | reverse complement strand
AGCACCGAAGATTTCATTGTGTGCTCTGGCTGCATGAATCCATTGGCTGAGAATTTTGATCCCAATGCGGAGGAGGACGACGCTTCCTGCACCTTTAATGAAGGCTGCATGAATATATTGGCATGGAACTATGCTGCAATAGCGAAAGTGGATGACGGCTCCTGTCTGTTTCGAAAAGGGTGTACGGATCCGGAAGGCGCCAACTTTGATAATTTGGCGGTCATTGATGATGGAGGCTGCACGTATATCGGTTGTACAGACAAGCTGGCAATCAACTATAAGAAGGAGGCTTCACACAACCAGAGCATGTGTACGTACTGCCCTTGTGAGACATCGGAGTACTATTATGTCAAGTCAGAGAATCCCCACTGCGACGCGCCTTGCATCAAGATGATGCGGGCTGAGCCAGTCGCTGAGGAGAACGCGAGCTGTGATTGGTGTGATGTCTTGAATGAGGCTGGGGGTGCAAAAGTGGTGATCAGCGTGAACGACGTGAAACTTGAGAGCGAGTAAGTCTCGAAGAGAAAATTTTTGACAACTAGAACAACAATTATGATGAATTCTATCAAACATACCGCGCGGATCGCCATCATCTCTTTCAGCTTTTTGCTGATCGTAGCTTCTTCTGTAAATGCTCAATCCACCACGGTTGAGGATTACTATACCACGGTGGATCGCTTATTCCTTTTGAACGAGGGGATGACCCTTGGCGAGGTAAACTCTACCCTGGCTTCGGAACCCTATGAAGTTGTGCAAAACACGTTGGGTGGGTACTTGATCTTAGAGTATAAATACGTGAAGAAGTATCGCTTGATCCGTATTGAACATGTTGACGATGAGTCCAATCGAACTGCTGGGAAAGCCATCTACGAGGATGCTTCTTCTGCTTATCTGCTTTTTGACAACGACCTCAAGCTGCACAGTTATGTGACCCAGGATGCGCTTGGTGCGGTGCGAGATGCATACAAACTTGAGATGACCGTTCGGAATTTGGGCAGCTTGGAGGCGCCCTGTGCGAACAATTGCCGGATTTCAATGCCCACTTCGATGCTTACTGAAAAGACAGATGAGGATGAATAAATCGGCGGCAGGACAGGTGGGATTTGGCACAGGCAGTCGCTGATTACTGAACCACAAATGTGGTGCTGGTGCTGGTGTTGTTCGTAGCAAGGCGGGCCGTGTAAGTGCCGGTTGGCCATGTTGAGACGTTGAGGCCTTGGGGGCCGATGGGGCCGGAGTGGATGAGCTGGCCCGAGGCGTTGTAGATGCGCAGATCGTTGACGTTCTCGCGAGCGGGGGCTGAGAAATGGACGCGGGCGTGGGCCGGGTTGGGGTAGGCCGTCAATGTGGGGCGTGCGGATGCGGTGGAGGCCGCAAGTTCGTCTAGGCCGAGCACCGCATCGCGCACGTGAATAAACTGGGAGCGCTCGTAGCCGTTGTCGGCGGTGTTCCAAAAGGCAGCCTCGAAGGTGCCGTCAAAGCCCGGTTCGGGCGAGATGAGGACGGTGAAGCGCTCTCCGGAGAAGACTTCGAGCGAGTCGACGTCGAAGGCTGCGGGCAGGGGACGGCCGTCGTTCATGTGGCAGACCGCGTGTAGTTCGGGCGGGAAATGGCAGACGACGCGGCTGTAGCCCATGGAGCCGATGCGCAGGGCGACGGGTGCGCCTTCGATGCTCGGGCCGCCAGGCCAACCGTCGCCGAAATGGATGATTTGTTCGGGCGCATCAAGTTGGGCGCCAGAAAGACCGTTGACCATGAAATAGTCGGGGCGTAAATCGTGGAAAGGAAAGCTGCCGGTGGGGTCGAAGTTGGTGGCGATTTCGAGGTCGCTGAATAGGATCGGCACGTCATTGGCATAGGCCGGTCCACCTTCGAAAAGCAGGTTGTCAGGGCGCGTGACGATCAACATGCCGTACATGCCCATCGAGAGGTGCAGGGTGGTGGTGACGTGGCAATGGTACAGAAAAGTGCCCTCGTGGTCGGCGACGAATTGGTAGCTGCCCGTGCCGTTCAGCGGGATATTGAAACTGGTGGAAGGCACGCCGTCGTTGGCCTGGTCGACATCGAGGCCGTGCAGATG
>CALACF010000333.1 GCA_937890245.1 uncultured Flavobacteriales bacterium | reverse complement strand
CATGATCTGCGATGAAGGCGCCGAGGAAGTGAAACTTATGGTAAGTAGAACTGCGGGCGTTCTGGAAGAAGATGGTAGCCCTGTGCTTGAAGAAGTCTGGATCGAAATGACCCTGGATGGAGCGCCGTGGGTTTCACTCGATGCGTCGAACTTTGATGGGACGATTCACCGGATTCCCATGAGCAGTCCAATCGACATTTCAGGGCAGACGGTCGAAGTAGCAGTCGAAGCGGAAGGACTCGAGCGCGTTTCTGCCCATGACATCATGCCACCTCCACCTGCACTCAACGTTACTTTTGAAGAGGCGGCAGAGTTCATTCAGGACGAATGGGGCGGCGGAATGATTGTTCGACACGGAATAGAAGTGGACATTTTGGGGCGCGATGGGGTGGCTGATTGGTTCATTCTCACCTTGGAATCGCGAGCAGCCGACCCCTCCTGGGGTGATACCACCTGGTACGCCAGATACATCAACGGCCCGCCCGACCCGCGTATGCAGGAACTGAACAACGGCACGAACTTGGTATCTGACGAAGGGCTCGGTGACGGCGATATCAACGGGCTGACCTTTTACATCGAGCACTACGCCAGCATTGAATGGGAAGACATTGATCTACAGTACCGAGTCAAAGTCTCTGCAATTTCAGAGAGCTTTGCGCGTAACCTCCTGAGCATGACTGCCTACGAAATGTCGGAAGGCAATCCCTTTGCAGAACCAGTAACCGTGTACTCAAATATCTCAAGTGGATTCGGCATCCTGGGGATGCGAAACAGCACGACATTCGAGATCAACTGACGTCGAAGCGGCTTCACTTTTCCATATATTTGTTTAACACTTGGTGTTCAACTGTAAATATGGATGTCGTGATTGAAGATCGCAAATTAAGGAAAGCCCTTGAGAAAGGGCAACTAGCGAGAAAGTACGGGACTGCAATGGCTCGGCTCATCGTAAAGCGGCTTGAAGCATTCCACTTGGCAGAATCCATGGCCGATATTTCAAAGCACCCTTTTGGACACCCACACCCAATGACGGGAGACCACATAGGAACGTGGTCTATTGATCTAGCGCAGCCCATGCGGATGTTATTCCGCTGGGAAAATCCAGAGACACCGCTCCAAGAGGTGAAAGAAGTATTCATTCTTGAAATTCTTAACACCCACGGAAAATGAATGACAAGCCCTACCACTACCGACCTAAGGAGCCGGTCCATCCTGGAACACATCTGAGGTTTTGCATTGAAGAACTGGGAATCAGCGGACGGGAATTGGCGCTTCGCTGTAAGAAGCCGGAGAAGACGATTTCGGCTATTCTCAACGGAAAGAGCGCGATCACATTCGATATGGCTCTCGCACTTGAGCCCGTTTTAAGATCTCCCGCCAATTTCTGGATCAATGGACAGAAACAATACGAGGAGGCAATAGCACGCCAAAAACGAGAATTAAACCTGCAGCCGTCAGCTGAAAACACGGCTTGGGCAAAGCAATTTGACTACAACGGCCTGGCCAAGGCCGGTGCTGTGCCGGTGACAAGGAAGCGGCAAGAGCGATTGGAGGCGCTGTTGCTTCTGATCGGCATCAGCAGCCCCGCAGCTTGGGATGGGTTTGTGAAATACCGGAGCAAAGTGCTGCTCTCGCAAGCGCGAAAGACAGGGCGGGCCTCGGAGGCAAACCTCGAAGCTTGGTTGGCCTTCGGAATGCAACGCGCACAGACGCTTTGGTGTGGGACTTTTGACGCCGTGGCGTTTCAGCTGGCCATTGACGGACTGCGGGATGTGATGGCCGAAGCGGACGAGCAATGCTGGGAGCGCATTGAATCGGATTGCCTCAAGGCGGGCGTCAAAGTGGTGTTCACGCCGCTCATCAAGGGGGTGCCAATCCAAGGCGCCGTACACTGGGTTGCCGAAACGCCCGTCATTCAGTTGAGCTCGGAAGGCAAAGGCTACGGTAAAACTTGGCAGGCCTTTTTGTATGAGGCGGCGCATGTTTTGCTTCATCCAAAGAAATCCTTCCTCGATCCGATTGTGCGGCCGAAAAAGAAGGGCGAAGCGGGGCGAGATGATTACCGGATACGCGCGGCGGACCAGTGGGCCGATCATTGGCTCGTGGCTGAGCCAGAGATGCAACAATGGGGGAAGCCGAGCACGTGCGCCGACGTACAGCGCATGGCCGACGATCTCAAAACCCATCCCGACGTGCTGCTCACACGCATGGAACGCAACGGAGACGAAATTCGCCCGCAATGGGAATCACTGCGGCAGAACTTGCCCAAGCCCAAACCCACCGATAAAGGGTATTGACCCCCCCCCGCCTCTTGCTCAGCGCTTGGTCAATCGTCGGAAGCTGCAGTAGCTTCGGCCGCCAGTCTCCAGTTTCAGCTGAACGATGTGGCTGCCTGCAGCCAGGCCCATCCGCTCAAAGTCAAGTGTGAAGCTGTGCGCGCCAGATGGCAATTGGCCTAAATCAAACGTCTGCAACAGCTGGCCTGCGGCTGACCACAACTCCAAGCGCACCGCGCCAGCAACGTGCAAGTCAAACGGAACGCGCGTCACCGTCTCAAAGGGGTTCGGCACATTCTGGCCCAACTCCATTCGGGCCGCAGTTTCCCGCTCGAGATAGCCCACCCCAACGAGGGTAGAACCATCGACCGCCACTTCGAGGTTCGATAGGTACTCACCTCCGATGCCTTCTCCGCCCTCCTCGGGCGCCCAAGTCAAGGTAGCCGTCTGCAACGCGTAACCGTCGCTGAATGACATGTCGTCTTCGGGCGTCATGGGATCAGGGCCTTGGGGATACAAATCGGGGTGTGCGGTATGCAAGGCGACGGCCGCATCGTGGTCCCATGTGAATTGGGATACAGCAGCGTATTGGGAGCTGACAAACACTTGAAAGTGAACGTGAACGACGCGGCCGGGGTAGAAGCCCGGGAAGATGGTCAGAAACTCGACGTAGCCGTCGGCGTCGGTGATCTGGTAGCCGCGCTGGTAGGTGAGATTGGCCTCGGTTCCATAACCGGAATATTCACCTTCGCTATCGCATAACCAGATGTTTAAACGAACGTCTTGCAGCGGCTCGCAGCTCTCCATGTCCACTACACGCATGCGCAATCTAAGCGGCGCCCCGACCCGATCTTCGCGGATATCCTGGCGCAGAAAAAACGTATTCGCACTCAAATCCAAAGGAAACGGGCCAGCGATTTCGCTCGGCAACAAGGCGCATCCGCCCTGCGTCCGGCTTGCAGCGCGAGCAGCATCTCGGCCAGCATCACGCCCAACCGCCAATACAGCCGCAGGCGCCGCAACACCCACAGCACCCACCGCCCCAACGGCACCCAGCGTCTTCAAAAATTCAGATCTTTTCATGCTGTCAAATTAGGTCAGAATAGGGTCTCTTGACATGCCCGACTCACCAGTTATCTCCATCGACCATCCGGCCGAGTTTGCCCAGCACAGAGCCTTCGCCCTTTGACTTGCCCCCCTGCGAAGGGGCGGAACGCAGGATGCGATCGGCAAGGCGAGAAAATGGGAGGCTCTGCAAGTACACCGTGCCGTGCCC
>CALACF010000332.1 GCA_937890245.1 uncultured Flavobacteriales bacterium | reverse complement strand
GAACTGTTCGAAGAGGAAGGGCCGCAATGCGGGCGTTGCGAACAGCTGATGGCCGGACAAGGCTAGCTGCCGGGCCCGTTCAAGGATGCCCATCATCATCCACTCGGCCGCGATGACCGTCTTGTGGAGGTAAACCTGCCAGTACATCAGGCGGCGAGAAATGATGAACTGCTCGACAGAGTAAATCCCTTTCTCCTCGACCACAAGGCGGTCATTGTGGACATTCAACATTTTGATGATGCGTCCACTGCCGATTTGGCCCTCGGTCACGCCCGTGAAAAAACTGTCCCGCTGCAGGTAGTCCAATCGGTCCATGTCGAGTTGAGACGAAACGAGGTCGTGAAAGAACTTGCGCGGGTAATTGTCGTTGAAAATGTCGATAGCATCGTCGAGCATGCCGCCAAAATGAGCGTTGAGCTCGTTCATGATGAGGACGCTGATTTCCTCGTGCTCGACGCCGCGAACTAAACTATGCTCCAGCGCATGACTGAAGGGGCCGTGGCCCACGTCGTGGAGCAAAATTGCGAAGCAGGCGCCCTTGAATTCGCGCTCGCTGATTTCGATGCCCTTTGCACGCAGTTGATCGAGGGCCGATTGCATCAAGTGGAGGCAGCCCAGGGCGTGGTGGAAGCGATTGTGCACGGCGCCCGGATAGACCAAATGACTGAGACCGAGCTGTGAAATGCGGCGCAAACGCTGGAGATACGGGTGGTCCATCACTTGCAGAAATTCCGGATGTCGCAGGGCAATGAAGCCGTGCACTGGGTCGTTGAGGAGCTTGTTGCTAGATGGGGTCATTGCGGACGTTTCGGGTGTTCTTTGCAAAGCGCAATTTAACGCCTCATCCACCATCAATACATCGCATGAAAAGACGACCACACATTCTTTGGGCCGATGACGAAATTGATCTGCTCAAACCGCATATTTTGTTTCTCGAGGGGAAGGGTTATGACGTGACGGGCGTGCCCGATGGCGCGTCTGCGATTGAATTGCTCGACGAGGAAGTGGTCGATCTCGTATTCCTCGATGAGAATATGCCGGGCATTACAGGGTTGGAAACGCTGCAGAAAATCAAGGCTCGGCGGCCACATTTGCCCTGCGTGATGATCACCAAGAGCGAGGAGGAGCACATCATGGAGGAGGCCATTGGCGGGAAAATTTCGGATTATCTGATCAAGCCGCTGAACCCGAACCAGATTTTGATGTCTGCCAAGAAGATTTTGGATGAGCGGAAATTGGTCGAAAGCAAGGCGATGATGGACTACCAGCGCGAGTTTCGCGAGCTGGGCATGCGCTTGGGCGATCGCCTGAATGCTTCGGATTGGGAGGACATTCATCGGAGGCTGGTGCATTGGGATATTGAGCTATCGGACATTGGGGACGAATCGATGCTAGAGATTTTAGGCATGCAGCGCTCGGATGCCAACCGCCAATTCTGTCGATTTGTCGACAATGAATACGCGGATTGGATTTCCGGTGTTGGCGATAGGAAAGATCACCCGATTTTGGCTCCAGACGTTTTGTCGGGCTCAGTCCGGCCCCTATTGAAGGAGGGCAAAAAGGTGTTGTTCGTGTTAATCGACAATTTCCGATACGACCAATGGCAAGCGGTCTCAGGCGAGATTTCGAAGTCCATGCGGATCGTCAGCGAACAGATTCAATGGTCATTTCTACCGACTGCGACCCAGTATGCGCGAAACGCAATATTTGCCGGACAGACGCCGGCTAAGATTGTGGCAGAAACGCCTCATTTATGGAAGTGGGAAGATGAAAAGGGAAGCAAAAACGCCCATGAGGAGGAGCTGCTAAAGCGGCAGCTTGCCGCTTGGCGATTCGATGGGAATTGGTCTTATCACAAAATAACAGACAAGGAGGGCGGGGAGAAGTTGGTCACCAGTTTTCATCGAATCAAGGCGCAGGATTTCACTGCGGTGGTCTACAATTTTGTGGACATGCTGAGCCACATGCGCACGGAATCTAATATTATCAAGGAGTTGGCAGCTGATGAGGCGGCCTTCCGGTCCATCACAGAGAGTTGGTTTGATCACAGCCCCTTGAAGCAGTTGCTGGAACTTGCCGCTGACGCAGGGATTGAGGTGATATTGACCACCGATCATGGAACGATACAGGTCGACAACGCAATCAAAGTGCATGGCGAACGTGAGGTAACGAGCAACCCCCGATACAAGTCGGGCAAGACGCTCAATAGTGACTCCAAGGACATTATCGAGGTTTCTAATCCCTCTGATTTTGGACTCCCCAAACAGCATGCGGCCACGCGTTATCTCTTTGCGACGTCGCGTGATTTCATGGTTTACCCGAACAACTTCAACAGCTTTGCAAGCCGCCTGCGCGATTCATTCCAACACGGCGGCGTGTCGATGGAGGAGATGCTCGTGCCGCTGATACACTTGCGCGGGCGATGAGCGGCGGGGGCCAGGGGTTCGATGTGCATTGGAGCTCGACGGGCGTTTTGCTCGGCGGCCTCGAGGCGGCAGCGGCTGAGCTGGCTGATGCCCTTCCACGCCGTGGTGTGGTCGCCTTACAGGGCGAGATGGGGGCGGGGAAGACGACAACAGTCGCCGCGCTGTGCAAGGCCTGGGGCGTACGCGAGGGTGTTTCGAGTCCGACGTTTTCTCTGGTGCAGACGTATTTGCCTCCCGGTGATATGGATGCCAATTTCAACGCTTCAACGCCTTCACGAATTCACCACCTGGACCTGTACCGCATTGAACACGACAGCGAGCTTGATGACTTGGACCTCGAGGGCCTCTTTGAAGATGATGCGCTGGTGTTTATCGAGTGGCCCGAGCGGGCGGCTGACAGGCTTGATGCTGGGGCGTGGCTGCTGAAAATTGGGATAGAGCCCGACGGTGGTAGGAATTTTCAACTCTTGCGCCGATGTCGATGATGTCGCAGAAGTCGGCTAAATTGAGGCCGAATAAATCGAGCACCTGATCGTGGAGACAACGAAGGAATCCATCCGGAGATTGGCCGTCAAGGCGGCAATCCTGCCCCAAGAGGAGATGCTCGAAGTGGGCACTCGCAATGAAAGCTTGCGCATCGGCATCCCCAAGGAAGTCGCACTCAAAGAGCGGCGTGTTGCCCTGGATCCAGATGCCGTGGGGCTTTTGGTTGCCCATGGTCACCGCGTCGTCGTCGAAACAAATGCCGGGGTGCATGCCCATTTCATCGACACCGACTACAGCGAATCCGGCGCAGAAATAGCACTGGACGCCAAGACCGTTTTCGCGTGCGACGTCATTTTGAAGGTTGCGCCACCCCAGTCCGAGGAGCTCGAACAAATGCGAGATCGGCAAACGATTTTTTCGGGCCTCCAACTCAGCACCCAGCCAAAGGAGACCATCGAGCTGATGATGGCCAAGAAAATCACGGCGGTCGCCTGGGATTTCATGCGCGACAAGACGGGCGTCTTCCCCTTGGTCCGGGCCATGGGAGAAATTGCCGGCACCACTGCCATCTCGATCGCAGCTGGCTATCTGGCCCACCACAAGTACGGAAACGGAACGATGCTCGGCGGTTTGAGCGGCGTTGCGCCCAGTCAGGTCGTCATCATTGGCGCCGGAACAGTAGGCGAATACGCCGCCCGAGCGGCAAAAGGCCTGGGCGCCGAAGTCAGAATATTTGACGCGAGTCCTTACCGCTTGCGTAGACTCCAGAGCGAAATGGGGCGGCGCCTCTGGACCAGCACCCTCAATCCGAAGGCCCTGCAGCAGATGCTCGCCCAGGCCGACGTCGTCATCGGCGCCGTCCGACCCCATCACGGCCGCACGCCATGCATCGTCACAGAAACCATGGTCGAGGGCATGAGGGAAGGTTCCGTGATCGTCGATGTGAGTATCGACAGTGGCGGATGCTTCGAAACGTCGCGCGTTACCAGCCACGAAAGCCCGATCTACGTCGAGCATGGCGTAACACATTACGGTGTCCCGAACATTCCGAGCCGCGTCCCCCGCACGGCGAGCCAGGCTTTGTCAAACGGCCTCGGACCGTTGATGTTGAGCGTGGGAGAATCGGGGGGTATCTCTGGTGCCATCCACAACAGCCCGATGATCCGCAGCGGATTGTACCTCTACAATGGCTGCTTGGTGAACGCTGATTTGGCTGAGGCTTTTGATTGGCCCTACCGCGATTTGAATCTGCTGCTAGCAGGTATCAGCCGCCCACCCGCTTTTTGATCTCGTGCAATTTGACGAGCGCCTCGAGCGGCGTCAAGTGGTCGATATCTGTGGCGAGCAAGGTGTCCTTGATGTCTTGTAAAACAGGGTCATCTAGCTGAAAAAAGCTGAGCTGCATCTCGCCTTCTTGGGCCAATACCGGCACGGATTCGTTCGGCTTGTAGCTCGGGTCACTTTTATCGCCTTCGAGCTGTACCAGCACTTCTTCGGCACGCCGAATGAGCTTGGCTGGCATCCCTGCCAGCACCGCCACATGGATGCCGAAACTATGTTCGCAGCCACCGGGCTCGAGTTTGCGAAGAAACAAGATTCGCCCGTCGATTTCCGCCACAGAAACATTGGCATTCTGAATCCGATCAAACCGATCTGACATCTTGTTCAGCTCGTGGTAATGGGTCGCAAATAAGGTCTTTGCCTTGCAGCTCGGGTGGTCGTGGATGAACTCGGCGATGGCCCACGCGATAGAAATACCATCATATGTGCTTGTCCCGCGGCCAATTTCATCGAGCAGCACCAAGCTCCGGTCGCTCAAATTGTGCAGAATGGAAGCCGTCTCATTCATCTCAACCATGAACGTGGATTCACCCTGGGAGAGGTTGTCCGATGCGCCCACCCGCGTGAAAATCTTGTCGACCATCCCCATGCGCACAGACCTCGCGGGCACAAAGCTGCCCACTTGGGCCATCAACGCAATCAGGGCGGTCTGTCGAAGCAGTGCGCTTTTTCCCGACATATTTGGACCTGTGATCATCAGGATTTGTTGACGTTGTTGGTCGAGGAACACATCGTTCGCTACGTACGCCTCGCCCTCGGGCAGGCATTGCTCAATCACCGGGTGGCGCCCGCCAATGATCTCGAGATCGGTCCCGTCGACGAGCTGTGGCCGCGTATACCCTAAGTCTTGGGCCAATTCAGAAAAGCCCACCAACACGTCCAATCCCGCCACAGCGCGCGCCGTGGCCTGTAGTACGGCCAGATGCGGGTGCACAAATTGAATCAGCGCCTTGAATTCTGCGAGTTCTAAGGCGTCCACGCGCTGCTCAGCATCCAGAATACGCTGCTCCAAGTCTTTCAGTTCCGGCGTGATATACCGCTCGGCCTGTGTCAAGGTTTGCTTCCGCGTCCACGATTCTGGGACCTTGTCCTTGTGTGCGTGCCGCACCTCGAGGTAATACCCAAAGACATTGTTAAAGGCGATTTTTAAAGACGTGATGCCCGTGGCTTTGGCCTCGCGTTGTTGAATGTCGAGCAGCTTTGTTTTTCCGTTGCGCAGCAAATCCCGCACTTCGTCCAATTCCGCACAGCGGCCATCGCGAATAATCTCACCTTTCCCAACCACAGCGGGCGGGTCTTCAACCAAGTCTTCGCGCAAGCGTTGCAAGACTTCATCGGCCGGATCCAACCGCCCAGCCCAACGCCCAATCACCTCGTCATGCGAAGAGTCTACGACGAGCCGCAGCCCGTCAACCGATGCCAATGCACGTCTCAACTGCGCGAGGCCAGCGGGCGAAATACGGTCTGCGGCCACCTTGCCCAGCAGGCGTTCCAGATCCCCCATCTCTCCCAGTCGACCTGCGAGATCCCCACGCAAATCCGTTTGCTCAGAAAAGGCGGCCACCGCCTCATGGCGGCGCGTCACTTGCGCGGCATCACAGAGCGGTCGTCCGATCCATCGGCGCAACATTCGAGCACCCATGGGCGTGCGGCTGCGGTCCATCACATCGGCCAAGGACATACCACCAGGGTTGGACGGATATAGAAGTTCGAGATTTCGTACAGTGAAGCCGTCCATCCCGACGGCGCCCCCCAAGTCGACCTTGCCCAGCGACGATATATGCGCCAGTTTCTTATCGCGCGTAGTCCCCAAGTAATGCAGTGCAACACCGGCGGCCATCACCGCCAACGGCTGCCCTTCTAGCCCGAATCCCTTCACGCCCCGCGACCCGAAGTGCGCCTCAATCGTCTCCTCGGCGTACGCCCCTTGGAAGACCCAGTCATCTAAAGGAAACAAGTAACCGTCCAGCCCCAGTTCAGCATGCTCGGCATGCCGCTTGTGCAAAGTCTCCTTCGGTCCAAACGACTTCAACAGCACCGAGATCTCTGCAGCGCTGCCCTCGGCCGCCAAAAACTCCCCCGTTGACACGTCCAAGAATGCCACGCCGACAACGGTTGTTCGCGAATTCCCACGCCCCACCTCCGAACTACAAACGGCCGCAAGCCAATTGTTCTCTCTCGCGCTCAGCACCTCGTCGTCGATCGCCACCCCGGGCGTCACCAACTCGGTCACCCCGCGCTTGACCACAGTTGTCGCTGTTTTCGGGTCCTCCAACTGGTCGCACACCGCCACGCGATGCCCAGCTTTCACCAGCTTGGGTAAGTAATTTTGCAGGGAGTGGTAGGGGAAGCCCGCCAGCTCGATCTCGGACGCACTGCCATTGCCGCGCTTGGTCAGCACGATGTTCAGCACCCGGGCTGCAGTCACAGCATCCGATCCAAATGTCTCGTAGAAATCGCCAACGCGAAAGAGCAGCAGCGCTTCAGGGTG
>CALACF010000331.1 GCA_937890245.1 uncultured Flavobacteriales bacterium | reverse complement strand
GAGCTTCACGCTGGCCGCCCTGGCCCTGGTGCCGCGCTCGCTGCTGCTGCGACGCATGGACTTTCGTAGCCTGTTTTTTTCCTCGCTTTCTGCAATGCTCATTGCGAACTGGGCGATCGGAATCGGCATGGCCATGGCCGGGTACGGAATCTGGTCTTACGCTGTGGCACTTATTGTGCAGAACACATTGCTCGGCCTGAATTACTGGTGGCGCGCGCGGGTGCGCATCCGGGGTGGCATGGCCTGGGCGTCGCTTCGACCGCTGTTGCGTTATGGCGCGGGCAGCACGCTGTTCAACGTTTTCAACTACGGCGCCACGAAGCTCGATGTGTTGGTGTTGGGCTACATTTTGCCGGGCACTGCCCAATCGCGGATGGCAAACACCGGCCTTTACGAACGCGGGACCTACGTCATGGGCCTCCCCATCACCATGCTCGGAAAGCTCTCCGACAGCGTCCTGTTTTCTGGCATGTCCTCCGTGCAATCGGACCGGACCGCGCTCGAACGCATCTTTTTGTCGGGCGTCTATTACGTCATGTGGCTCGTCGTTCCTGGGGTGGTCCTGCTGGAGCTGTACAGCCGCGAAGTCGTTCTGCTGCTCTTGGGGCCCGCGCTCCTGGGTAGCGTGCCCATCGTCCAAATCCTGATGCTGGGCGTGCTGGTGCGGGGACTGGTGAAGGTTTGTGACGCCGTCGTTCGAGCTGTCGACGCGGTGTGGGCAGCCGCCGTGATCAAGGGCGGCTTCATGGTGTGGGTCGGCGCGGTGGCCTGGTGGTTTGCGGGCGACGGGCTCGAGTCCGTGGCCTGGGCCGTGGTCGCGGGAACAGCCGTGCAATGCGCCCTGATGCTCTGGCTCACCTCGAAGCGCGTAGGTGTGCGCCCGGGCCGCATTTTACGCAAGGCCATTCCGGGCTTGGTTGTCGGTGTCTTGGCGGGCATCGGCGGTTGGGCCGGCTACGCTCTGCCGGAAGCGTGGGGCGTGGGGCGACTGGCCTTGGGCGGCGCCGGCGCATTGCTGCTGGTTTTGATTGGCGCCTGGTGCGTCCCGTGGATGTTTGCCCAAGGCGAACACGCCCTGCTTTCAGACATCGCCCACCGGCTGCCGGCTGGCCGACTCAAGTCGCGTTGGCATCGCGAGCGCTAAGGACTACTTTTGCACCATGGTAAGTAATACGCAAATTCACAACTTCTCTGCAGGCCCCTGCATCTTGCCCCAATCCGTGATGGAGCAGGCCGCTGACGCCGTACGCGAGCTCGACGGTTCGGGCCTCTCGTTGATCGAGATTTCGCACCGTTCGCCAGCCTTTGTCGCGATTATGGCGGAAGCCCAGGACAATGCGCGGAAGCTCCTCAATGTGCCCGACCGATTTGAGATTCTCTTTCTGCAAGGCGGAGCCAGCTTGGGCTTTCTAACCACTGCATGCAACTTCCTGAGCGACGGAGGCAGCCTAGACTACGCCATCACAGGCACATGGTCAAAGAAGGCCTACGCCGAAGCAAAGCACGTTGGGCAGGCACACATGATCACAGACGGCGCCGAATTTGGCTTCCGCAAGATCCCCAAGTTGCCGAGGAGCAGTTCAGCAGACGCGGTGCACATCACCACGAACAATACGATTTTCGGAACACAGTATGCGGGCGACCCCATCTGCGACAAGCCACTGATCGGCGACATGAGCTCGGATATCTTCTCGCGCTCGATTGATTTCGATAAGTACGCCTGCATTTACGCCGGCGCACAAAAAAACATGGGCCCAGCTGGCACGGTGATGTACATTTTCGACCCGGCAAAAGTGGCGAGCCAAGAGGCGGCACTCCCCTCTTATTTCGATCTCAAGCTGCACGCTTCGAAAGACAGCATGTTCAATACGCCTCCCGTGTTCGCGATTTACACCAGCATGCTCAACATGCGTTGGATGCTTGAAAATGGAGGATTGGCAGCTGTCGAAAAGCGCAACCGCGCCAAGGCTGACATGATGTATGCCGAGATCGACCGCAACAGCTTGTTCACTGGGTTTGCAGACGTGGACTCGCGCAGCGTGATGAACGCCACGTTCACCGCTGTGGACGAATCGATCGAACCTGTCTTTAAGCAGCGCTGTGCAGAAGCCGGTATCAACGGCGTGAACGGCCACAAGAGTGTTGGCGGTTTCCGCGCCTCGATGTACAACGCATTGCCATTGGAAAGCGTGGCGGCCTTGGTCGAAGTGATGCAGGAAATTGAACGGACGCACGGTTGAGTACTCGCAAGGAGTTTTGAAAAGTAAAAGGGAATTGGCATGAAAGTATTGGCAAACGACGGGATCGCGGAAGCGGCAAAAACACGCCTCGAGAGCGAGGGTATCACCGTGCATACTGAGCACATTGAACAGGCTGCGCTTGCGGATGCGATCAATCGCGAAGGCTATGATGGCTTGTTGGTGCGCAGTGCGACGAAGGTTCGTGAGGACCTGATCGATGCGTGTCCCAACCTTCGATTCATCGGCCGCGGTGGCGTGGGCGTGGACAATATCGACGTGGACTATGCCCGATCAAAAGGCCGCGTGGTCTTCAATACACCTGCAGCTTCTTCGCAGAGCGTGGCGGAATTGGTCATGGCGCATCTCTTTGGAATGGCGCGTTATCTGCCAGCTGCGTACCGCGTGATGCCCGAGCGCGGCGCCACCGAGTTTAAAAAGTTCAAGAAGGCATTTGGCGGCGGCATCGAGCTGCGCGGCAAGACCTTGGGAATTGTCGGTTTCGGACGGATAGGTCGTTCTGTAGCCCAATACGCCCTGGGCTGTGGCATGAAGGTCGTGGTCAATGATTTGACTGGCAAAGACCACGTTGTGGAGGTCACAGTCGGGGGTGTTGCTGTGCCTGTAACAGTCCCCTCCGTTTCGATGGATGAGCTGTTGAGCATTTCAGACGCCATCACCCTGCACGTGCCCAGTCAAGCAGACGGAAGCGCCATGATCGGCGAGGCTGAACTTGCAAAGATGAAGCCGAGCGCGATGCTGGTCAACACGGCCCGCGGTGGCACTGTAGACGAAGCTGCTGTTTGCGCTGCGCTAGAAAACGGCGCGCTGCGAAGCGCGGCTTTGGACGTCTTCAATGGCGAGCCCAACCCGAACCCGAAAGTTCTAAGCGCAGTGGGCCTGGCCCTTACGCCGCACACAGGCGCCGCCACAGTTGAAGCCCAAGGGCGGATCGGCGACGAGTTGGTCGAGCAAATCTTGTCACTGCGTTGAGCGCGAAGATGTCGGCGCCTGGCGCGCGCATTTTGCGCGGATTCGCGGCGCTGCGACCATCGGTTGACAAGCCGCATTTGGTCGCCACACGGTCCTATCTAACGTACTCCGATTATGAGCTGCGCGACAAGCTCGAGCGCAACCCATACAGCTATTTACATGTCATCCATCCTGCTGGGATGGAAGGCGATGATTGGTCTGCGCCGCAAGAGCGATTCGTGGCGATTCGCGGCGCGCTCGACGAATTTGTGGCCAACGGATGGTTGGCGCGAGACGAGCGGAAGAGTTTGTACGTATACCGGCAGATCGACGGTGACCACATGTGCACTGGCGTTGTCGGCATTGCCGATATTTCTGCAGCGCAGCGCGGCGACATCAAGGTGCACGAATTGACATTGCGCGCCCGCGAAGAGCTCTTTGCAGGCTACCTAGAATCAGTTGGCATCAATGCCGAACCTGCGCTTCTCGCCTACCGCGACGACAGCGCAAGCCGCGCTGCATTGGCCACCGTAGTGGCCGGACAAGCTGCAGCTGATTTCACGACCACCGACCGCATTCGCCATACGATTTGGCCGGTTGACATCGCGGATGAGCCGGCCTTGTTGAACGCCATTGGAGGCTGGGAAGCCCTCTACATTGCTGACGGTCATCACCGACTGGCCTCTTCACGCTTGGTGGCCGAACGCCATCCAGACCAACACGATTGCCACGGATTCTTGGCCTATTGCGTTCCCCACACGGAGCTTTTGATGCGCGGTTTTCACCGCGTTGTTTGCGCCGAAGACTTGCCCTCGGTCGACACGGTTCTGACGGCTGTCCGCAGTTTGGGCGTAGGCGTGCAAGCGCTTGGCGAACTTGAGGAAAGGGCCGTGCGAAGCGCGCGCCAGGTGGACTGGTATTGCGGAGCGAGCAGTGCGAGCGCTTCAGGCGTACTAAGATTGAGCATCCCCGGAACCATGCCAATCCCCGCTTGGCTCGACCAGCATCTTCTCGCCCCTCTAATCGGCATAACCGAACCGCGAGACGACAAGCGCCTGAGCTACTTGGGCGGCGACGCATCGGAAGCAGAAGTTGCCGCGGTGGGCGAGCGTGAAAATTGCTGGCTTTTTGCCTTGGAAGCGATGACGTTCGACGAGCTGTCTGAGGTGGCAGACCGGGGCGGCATGCTCCCTCCCAAGTCGACGTGGATTGCTCCCAAGCTGAGAAGTGGACTGATTCTATTTGACTTCGGAGCGAAGTGTGATTGGCCTAAAACGAAAAACTAAACGATGGAATTGACTTCGATTGAGGAGCGCATTTTAGATGTGCGTCAGTCTTTGCCCCCGGGCGTGGAGCTTGTGGCGGTGAGCAAGACGCGTTCGGCGGAGCAGGTGCAAGAGGCCATGGGCGTGGGCCAATTGGACTTTGGTGAGAACCGCGTGCAGGAGCTGCTGGAGAAATCAGCAACCCTGCCTGAGAGCTTGCGTTGGCATCAAATTGGGACATTGCAGCGCAACAAGGTGAAGCAAATTGTTCCGTTTGTGCACTTGATTCACGCGGTGGACAGCGTGGCCTTGCTCGAGGAGATTTCCAAGCGGGCCGTGAACTGTGGACGCGAAGTATCGGTCTTGATGCAGGTGCACGTGGCGCTAGAGGATACAAAACACGGGTTTACGCCGGATGAACTGCGGGCCTTCTGTGCAGACGAACCTGCGCATGAAAATGTGCGCATTGCGGGGATCATGGGGATGGCGAGCAATACGGATTCCAAGTCCCTGGTGCAGCACGAGTTTCAGAAACTGCGAGCGCTGTACGAGGAGCTCGGAGACAGCTGCAACGCGTCCTGGAAAACGCTGTCGATGGGGATGAGCGGGGATTGGCGTATTGCCGTGGACTGT
>CALACF010000330.1 GCA_937890245.1 uncultured Flavobacteriales bacterium | reverse complement strand
CGTCATGAAGTCCTGGCCCGCTTGGACATGGCGCATTTGCGTCGTGCCGTCTGCGTACACCCGGATGATCGCTCCGACACCGTCCCGGTTGGATAGGGTTCCGTGCAGCCTTACTGTCAAGCGATTGGGAGAATCAGGCGCGTCGACGCCTGTGTTCTGCAAGACTTGAGCGACCGGATCATTTCCATGGCCGACCACATCAGGCGCAAGGTCCTGGTTGATATCGCCCACACCAAGGCAGTAGAGCTCGGTTTGCTCATTGGGCCAATCATTCGATACATCAGTGAATGAAAGGGACTCGCCCGAATTGTGGTACATGTAGTTGTCATACGACTGGGTCAGTGGAAATCGATACGTCGCAACCAGCAAGTCCTGGCGCATGTCTCCGTCGTAATCAATCCACGCGCCGCCCCAGCTATAGCGCTCCCCAGAAACTCCGCTCCATTCAGAAAGGTCGTAATAGCCTTCGCCCAACTTGTCGAGCAAAAGATTTGGCTCGTTGGTGATATTGCTACAGAACAGTTCGAAATCTCCATCATTGTCAGGGTCTCCAATCGACGCGCTCATCGCCCAGATGTTTTGCCCTGCGCCGAGCGCAGGGGCAATATCTTCAAAAGTTCCGTCGCCCAGATTGCGGTAGATAGCGTTCGAGAAGACATCCCTGTCGTTGACCACGAACAGGTCGGGATAGCCATCGAAGTCATACTCAAACCACGCAGCCTGAAATGTGTGCCCCAGGCCATTTCCAACGCCCGCGTTTGCCGTTACGTCTGAAAAAGTGCCGTCACCATTGTTGTGGTAGAGAATGTTGGAATGAGAACTGCCCGTACCGTCGTGATAATTGCAGATGTACAAGTCGAGGTATCCATCCAAATCATAGTCACCTGCAGTCGCGCCAAAGGAAAGCCAATCACTAGCGGCTTCAATTCCAGCCTCCTCACTGCAGTCCATCAAGACGCCGCCTTCGTTGCAGTACAATTTGTTCGGTGCATTGTTCACTGTGACCAGCAAGTCTTGGTCCCCGTCGTTGTCGTAATCAAACCAGAGCACCGCCTTCGGTTCGCCTTGAAACTCAATGCCCAAGTCTGTTTCTGCAAAGCCGTCATCAGATTGTGTGAAGATTTTGAGGCCGCCTAGATAATTGGCAAAGGTGAGATCGTCTCGGCCGTCAGCATTGTAATCGGCAAAGCTCATTCCACAGCCCAAGAATGTCGCCTGCGTGCTGCTTGTAAGCGCATGGTCGATGGTCACGTCAATAAACTGCGCGAGCGCGTTATCAGCCCCAAAAACGGCTGCAAGCGCTGCAAGCATC
>CALACF010000329.1 GCA_937890245.1 uncultured Flavobacteriales bacterium | reverse complement strand
GATGACGGTTATCTCGCCGCTGCACAATACCAGCCGCAGATAAACAACCAGAATGATCCCGACGCCTTCCGCAACTACTACGGCATGTACGTCAACAACCCCTTCAACTACGGCGTGCCGCGCACCATTCGTTTGGGCGTGAAGCTGGATTTCTAAGCGGCGATTGCTATTAAACGATACTGTCATGAAGCAAGTCCTCAACATCTCCCTTTCCGCATTGGTCTTCACCGCCATCCTGTTTGGCGGTTCTGCCCTGGCCTATAAGCCCTATTACATGACCGGCCCGGGCACACCCGGAGGCACGGACAGCACGCCTGAAGGCATGGTCGCCCTGCGTGATATCGCCGCAGCCTGTGCCCCGGCAGCCGCGTTGAAAGACCTCGAGTGGAACAATGTGCGCGCCCTGATTGAAACCGGCGGATCACTCTGGCAAGACCGTGCCAATAGCTCGGCGGCTTACGAAGTTCCGATCGACGGGGGTGTCAGCTCACTCTACGCTGGATCCCTCTGGATGGGGGGCTACTCAAGTGACGGCCAGCTAAAATTAGCAGCAATCACCTTCCGCGGAAGCGGCAACGATTACTGGCCTGGCCCGCTGAGCAACGACGGCTTTGCCGAAGTTGATGAGGCCACGTGCAACGCATACGACCGCTTCTTCCCCACCACCAGAGCAGAAAGCGAGAGCCACCGTCAGTACTTCGAGTGTCTAAACGATCCAACCTGCGAAATCGACAGTGAATTCCCGAACGGCTACTCTACGCCATCTGTATTCTTTGACTATCCCGCGATGGGCAATACCGCGCTCAACCAGGATTTCTACCTCGCGCCCTTCTATGATTTTGACGGCGATGGTTTCTACGACCCAACAGTAGGCGACTACCCTTGGTACGACTTCCTTAAAGATATTGACTGTGCCAATCGCAGACGCGAGGACGCCGTGCCGCTCTTCGGCGATCGCAACTTCTATTGGATCTTCAACGACAAGGGCAATGTACACTCCGAGAGCAACGGCGAGCCGATCGGCATGGAAGTCCGCGCTCAAGCCTTTGCCTTCTCAACCAACGACGAGATCAACAACATGACGTTCTACAACTACATGTTGATCAACCAAGGAACGCAAACCCTTACCCAAACCTATTTCGGCAGCTGGATCGACGCAGATCTTGGAACAGCCTCAGACGATTATGTTGGTTGTGATGTCCAGCGAGGACTCGGATACTGCTACAACGGCGATGCTTTCGACGAGTCGTCCACCAGCTCATCGGGCTACGGTGAGAACCCACCAGCTGTCGGCGTGGACTTTTTCGAGGGGCCATACCAAGACGAGGATGAAGTCGACAACCCATTGACCACTGACTTCTCTGATGCAACGGACTCACTAGGTATCCCCTACCGTGGAATTGGCATTGGATACGGAGATGGAATCAATGACAATGAGCGATTTGGCATGCGCCGCTTTGTGTACTATGAAAACGGAAGTAGCCCGATTTTTGGCGAGCCCTCAACTCCGCTTCACTACTATAACTACATGAACGGCATCTGGAAGAACAATGACCCCATGACCTACGGAAGCAATGGTGTTGGCGGCGATGTAGAATGCGATTACATGTTCCCAGGCGATACGGATCCGTACAACTGGGGCACGGGAGGCACATCGACCGAACCTTGGACCGAGCAAACGGCAAACAACGACGCCGGTGACCGCC
>CALACF010000328.1 GCA_937890245.1 uncultured Flavobacteriales bacterium | reverse complement strand
GATCAAAGTGAGTCCAGCATCCTGTGCATGGAGAAGGCCGTGAGCCTGGACCCAGGTCACGTGGATTATCAACTATTGCTGGGCAACGCACACAAGAAGGCTGGCAATTTCCTCCAGGCAAAATCGCTCTACGACAATATACTGCGGCTTGCGCCGAACAATGTCGACGTGTGGGTCGAGGCCATCGACAACCTTCAAGTTGAAGGACATCACAGCGAGGCGCTCGAATTGATTTCGGACGCCACGGGCCTTGTTGCAGCAGACCTCAGAATTGGTTTCCGCCGTTTCGTGAGCCTTCACGCTACCGCGAAACGACGAGAGGCATTCAAGCTTTTTGACGTGCTGCTGGAGCGGGAATCTGCCGAGAGCAGAGAATTATTGGATTATTACCCAGAAATCCAAGAAGACCCCGACTTTTGCATGCGGACCACACATCTGCGAAAAGCAAAATGAACTTCGATCTAAACCACTTGCCCGAACGGACCACCAAGCCCCGTTCGAGCGGCCTTAATATGGTCATGGACAAGGGCTTGAGCATCCGCCAAGCTGAAGACTTATTGGCAATAGGCACCGAGCGCATCGACTACTTGAAGCTCGGATTCGGCACCTCGATGGTGACCCCAGGCTTGAAGGAAAAAGTAGCAGTGTACCGCGCAGCTGGTCTGGAGGTGTACTGCGGAGGCACACTTTTCGAAGCCTTCTTGGTGCGTGACCGCCTCGAAGACTACCTGCGATACATTGACGACCTCGGCATCAATTGCCTTGAAATCAGTGATGGGTCGATGATGATCGACCACGACTTCAAATGTGAAATCATCCAGCGCCTGTCAAAAAATTACCACGTGTTGTCGGAAGTCGGCTCCAAAGAGGCCGGTATCATGATAAGCCCCGCGAAATGGGTTCGCATGATGCGCAACGAATTGGATGCGGGATCCGTCAAAGTGATTGCCGAGGCCCGAGAAAGCGGAACCGTTGGTATTTATCGTCCCAATGGAACGGCGCACACCCAGCTGATTCGTAAAATCTTGGCCAAGGTTGCCC
>CALACF010000327.1 GCA_937890245.1 uncultured Flavobacteriales bacterium | reverse complement strand
ATTGATCGATACACAACAGGCGGTGCTGTCGTTCAGGGGCGCGATGTGGTTTGCCGGGTGGTCGGGCAAATCACCGGAAAGGTCCGACCAGGCGCCGCCGATAGCTGCCCCAAATACATGGGGCGTGTAGACCGCATCTCGGTAGCCGCTCACCGTACAGAACATCGAGTCGGCATGGTATGGATCGAAGACAACGCTTGTGACATACCGCTCGGGCAGCCCTTCCATCATTGTAGACCAAGTTGAACCGCCGTCTGTTGTCAGCCACAGTCGGCCGTCACTCGTGCCGGCTGCCACAATTTCTTCGTCGAAGTGCGAGCCGCCAAGAGCGGTTACTGCCCGCCATTTGAGCCCTGGAATACTGGAGTCCTCAGCAGCCTCGGTCAAGTCTTCGCTTACGGGCGTCCATGTTCCAGTTGGTGGGGCCGTCATTGTGTACACGCGCTGGGTCGCACTCCACAGTTGATCTGGATTGGCCGGGTGGAGCATGATGGGCGCATCCCACCAAAATCGGTCATCCACCTCAAATCCAGCTGTCAGACTCTGCCAATCGTAGGAGGTGAATCCTGTTTCGTTAGGGTCACTCGTGCTGTATGCAAAGGCCCCATTTTGTACCGTAGAGTATCGAAGCAGTGGGTTTTCGGAATGAAAGGCTGCAGTGAACCCGTCGCCACCCCGGTCGCGGGACCAATCATCTAGTTCGAAGTGATTTCCAGATGTGGTGCCGTTGTCTTGCGCGCCGCCGGTGTACACGCCAGGGGCGTGGGGGCTGGAAGTTACCCGGTAGAATTGGGATATCGGCATGTCCTCAATGTCTTGCCAGGTTTCACCGTGATTCGTGGTTCGGTAGGCACCGCCGTCTGTCGCAAGCACGGCAGTTTCTGGTCCGGTCCATTGGAAATCGTGTTTGTCGGCATGGACTTCATAGTAGTACCACTCAGGGGCCATGCGCTCCCAATACTGTCCCCCGTCTGTGGAATTCCACAGGTCGACGCCCAACAAAGTGAGGTCGTCTGGATTCCAGGGGTTGACGATGATTTTTGAGAAGTACCAGCCAAAACCACCCAAGGCGCCCCATTCGATGCCGCCGTCTGTAATAACTGGGGACCAACTTATGCCGTCGTCGTCGCTGCGGTAGACCTGGTGGAGCTGGTGGTCGACGCCGACGACAAGGGCCCAGAAAATGCCACCAGTTTGGGTGAGGCCAATGCGCCCTTGGGCGGCGTCGGGCCAGGGGTTGTCGACGGGTTCCCAGGTCGATCCGCCGTCGGTGGAGCGGTGGAGTCGGCAGTCCGGGCCGCTGACGACGCTATTCCAGCTGGTTCTTTGCCGGGTCCAAGCGGCGGCGATGACCGTACCGGTGCTGTCGCTGCGGGCCAAATCGTTGACGCCTGTTCCGGGGCCGAGCCCGGTTAGTGGCGTGAGCGTTTGCTGCCAACTGCTTCCGCCGTCGGTCGTTCTGTATATGCCGCGCTGTTCGTTGTCGAAGGCGGGGTTGCCCATGACGGCTGCTATTACGGTGTCGGGGGATTCGTCAAAAACGAGCAGCCGGCTGACAATCCGCCCTTCTTCGCAACCGCTATACACCCACGTTTCGCCCCGATCCTCGCTCTTGAAGACGCCGCCGCCGATGCGCGGGTGGCTGGAAATTTGTGGATCGCCGGTGCCGAGGTAGATGACGTTCGTGTCCGTCGGGTGGAAGGCGATGCTGCCCATGGCGAGGCGGTCCATCCCGTCGGTCAATGGGGACCAAGCTTCAAAACTGCCGTCCGAGCTGAAGCCGCCATTCGTGCTCCACAGCCCGCCAGCCGCAGTGCCGGCAAAAATAAGGCTGCTGTCCAGCGGATGCTGCCGAATAAAATTCAGTCGCCCACCGATGTTCGTTGGCCCTTCAAGCCGCCACAGCCCTTGTGCTTGTCTGTGCCGATGCTCGCTCGAACGCACCGCCTGAAAGCCAGCGCGCCAATCAGAGATTGAGCGCGCTGCCAAGTCGGCTTCCGAAGGATTCCACGTGTTGTCAGGAAAAGACCAACGCCAAGCCGCAGCTTGAGACGGCTTCAGTTTGTTGTTCTCAGCGCGGCCTTCTGCCTTGGTCCTGTCTTCGTTTTTCAGCAGCACAGCGATCAAAGCCAGTGTTGCCGCGAAAGCAAGGCAGGTCAAGACGGGCCATGCACCGCGCATAATCAGTTGCTGCCGCCCAGGATGATGGGCAGGCCGTCTTCGCCGGATCCGATGACGATGACTTTCGAGTTTGGAGACTTGGCAAGATCAGAGGTAGCCTCGATGCCCTTCCAACGAAGCAGCTCGTTGGAAATACCTTCGGATACAATTTCTTGGAAGTCCTTGATGCCTTGGGCTTCGATGCGTTTGCGGTCGGCCTCCTTTGCTTCTTTCTCGAGACGGAACTCGTACTCGAGCGACTCTTGCTCCTGCTGGAGTTTGCGTTCGATGGCGTCCTCAAGTGTCTTGGGGAGCTTGATGTTGCGGATCAGAACGTCGTTCAGCTGGATGAAATTTTCTGTGAGTTTTGCTTCGAGCAGGGCGGTGATTTCATCGTTGATCTGCTCGCGTTTGGAGGTGTTGATCTCCTCGGGCAAGTACTTGGCAAATACCTCGCGTGCAACAGATCGCATCGAGGGGATGATCACGTCGGATTCGTAACGTCGACCCCGTTCAAGCTCAAGGCGTCCCAACTCAGCGAAGAGGGGCTGGTGAAAAACGGTGACGTCAAGCTCGATTTTCAAGAGGTTAGCGGACAGAACGTTAAGGTGTTCCATAGACTCTTTCTGCCGCACTTCGTATTCGATAACGCGGTTCCATGGCGCCTTGAAATGGAAACCCTGGCCGAAGGGTATCTCATCCGTGCTGATGCCCTGATTAAAGGTCCGAAACATCAGCCCTGCATAGCCCGGCGAGATGGTGAATGTGATGGAAGACCAGGAAATGAGAACGCCGAACAGCACGGCGCCGATCGTCGCGATGAGGCGAATCTGCTTTGGATTGGGATTGGAATTCATGGAGGCCAATTTAGGTCGCAGTTCGTTCAATTCACATGACGCTGTGCCATGGATTTTTCTTGTAATTCAGTGTAGAGCTGCAGCGCTCGTTGGAGCAGTGCAGGATTGTGCTGTTGCTTGATTTCTCGTGTGTTGTCGAACGCAGCGATCTTTTCAAAGTCCCACTTTTCACCCCACGGAGCGAGGACTTGTTCGATCACCTGACTTGGGCGCGCACAGAAATTGGCATAATCGACCCAGAGGCAGCAAGTGTCATCGATGGCAAGGAGTTGCCCGTGGTATTCGATCCACACTTCGAGCCAATAATCGAGGGTCGTGGGCAGTCCAGTCGGCAATTCCGCCGATGCTCCCGCAGTTGTTCCGGGCCAGGCCATCGGCTTGTGCCGGAGGCCAAATTCGTGGTGCCCCAACCAGTCCATCATTTCATTGACAAACGGGTCTTTGATATGCAGTTTTCCGTATTGCAGGTGTTTGGAGAGGAGGGAGGCGGCGTGGAAGAGCGGGTGCCTAAAAAGGATGACTGCGCGGAAGTCGTTGTTGAGCCGGCGCAGTGAAGGATAGCGCAGGAGGGCGTTGTTGTTCTTTGCCAGATAGATTTTCTCTGGACCGCTCCGGACCAGTCGCTGGTAGTCGAGGTAGTCTTCAGCTTGTTTGCTGGAAATGTCGTGGGGTACAAGCCGGTCCTCGTGGATGAAGCCATCGCGCGTGATGACCTTGAAGAAGTACTCCTCGAGCGCCTCTACGCTGCGGTGATGGATCAGCACGCCATCCTTGTGACTGCGCTCGACTGCTTCGCCTTGGGCGGGGTTGTACAAGCGGCGCCAAAGGTTGGGCGCCAGAAGGAAGGGCAGGTTGGCGTAACTCAGCGAATCGAAGCGCTCGACGCGGCTTATGTGGTTGAGCATGGAGGTGGTGCCGGAGCGTGCGAGTCCTGTGATGAGCAGGAAATCTGGACGCGAAGGAATGTCACCACGTCCTTTTAAATCGCGCTTGAAAAGTCGCCACGACAGGTTCGGGTGATCGAAGGCAATTCGGTGGAGCAGCACAGAAAGTGGGCTGAAGTCGAGCCTGGCATTGCGACGCGAGAAGCGAATCCAGGGTGGCAAAGCACCCAAGCTACCCGCGAGTAATTCCCATCCGACAGAACGGCCGCCACTGCCCAAGATGCCCCCCTCGCCCAAGGCCCAATTCAAGGCGATATCAAGGGCGATTCCAAGTGCGATGATCGCGCCAATGAAGGCGACCACGGCCAGGAGGGATTTTGTTAGCAGGGCCGTTCGGGATTGGACCAAGTCCAACTTGTCATCCTCATTTTCTTCGGAAAGGAGGCCGTCGAGCACAGCTACGGAGTGCAGGGCCATGCGGGAAAAAATGGCGCCGCCAGCGAGCAAAGCAGCGCAGGCCGCCCAGGCAAACGCAAACCAACTGATCAGCGCGGCTCCGCTCATTTTCCGCGGCGGAAGAAGCGCTTGATCTTCATCCAGCCAATGTAACCGAGCGAGAACAGGACGATGCCGCCGATGACGAAAATCAGAACGATAGCGCCGAGGCCGAGGCCGGTTGGGATGTATGAAAATGTCATATCAGTTGGGGGCTATGAGATGATCCGTGTCCAATTGCTGAGGTGATGATGCCCGGGGTGTTGGGATGGCAAGACGCCGCGAAATTGAACGCCTGTGCTGTCGAGGACCCACAGAATCCCATCGTTTTGCTCTTCTACAAACCAAGCGCCGCCGGGCAGCTGCTCGAAGAGACCTTCGGTGTGGGTGAAGATGTGCTGGTCCTTAAACATATCGGGGAGTACCGTGGTGAATTCGCCTGTTTGTAGGTCATGGAGGGCGATGCCCGAATTGAAATTCCCGATGCGGTGTCGAGCGGAATCGGGTATCAGGGGTTGGCCCGACCTCTTGTTCTGCCAATGGATGTGGC
>CALACF010000326.1 GCA_937890245.1 uncultured Flavobacteriales bacterium | reverse complement strand
GTCCTCTACAAACTTGTAGCTGAGGATGTAACCCTTGTCGAAGAGGATCTTGGTGATCTCCTTCTTAATATTTGATGCGGGGATTTCAACCACCTTGTGGGCGGCCATCTGCGCATTGCGAATGCGCGTGAGGAAATCGGCGATAGGATCAGAATGCATGGCTTACCAACTTGCTTTTTTAACTCCGGGAATCTTGCCCGCTAGGGCCATCTCGCGGAACGTGACTCGTGAAAGGCCAAATTGACGCATGTAACCGCGTGGGCGGCCAGTCAATTGACACCGATTGTGGAGGCGCACAGGTGATGCGTCTTTGGGGAGCTTCTGCAGCCCTTCCCAATCTCCTGCCTCTTTCAAGGCCTTGCGTTTGGCTGCATACTTAGCAACTGTTCTTTGACGCTTGCGCTCGCGCGCTTTCATGGATTCTTTTGCCATGGTAAATCAGTTCTTGGTGAAGGGGAAGTTGAAGGCGCTCAAGAGCTCCTTGGCTTCCTCGTTCGTGTTGGCTGAGGTGACAATCGTGATGTGCATACCGTTCAGGTGCTTCACCTTATCGAGATCAATCTCAGGAAAAATAATTTGCTCTTCGATTCCGAAGCTGAAATTTCCACGGCCGTCAAAACCTGAAGCCTTTACGCCTTGGAAGTCACGGGTACGTGGCAAAGAAACATTGATCAAGCGATCAAGGAACTCATACATGCGCTCACGGCGGAGTGTAACGCGTGCTCCGATGGCCATGCCTTTACGCAACTTGAAGTTCGAAACGTCCTTCGTTGAATAGGTTGTCACAGCGCTTTGACCAGCAATGCGAGACATCTCGTCCACAGCTCCGTCAATGATCTTGCGATCTGTGATGGCTTTGCCCAAGCCTTGGTTCAAGCAAACCTTGACAACGCGGGGCGCTTCCATAGGTGACTTGTACTCAAAGTGCTCCATGAGCTTCGGCAGCACATCTTCTTGGTACTTCTTATGAAGTCGGGGGGTGTACTGTTCCATTACTTCAACTCTTCTTTCGTTTTCACAGAAACGCGAACCAGCTTTCCGTCATCTCCACGACGACGTCCAACGCGCGCGGCTATGCCTTTGCTGTCCACAAACATCACATTTGAAATGTGAACGGGGGCCTCTTTCTTTTCGATTCCGCCCTGGGGGCTAGAAGCACTTGGCTTGACGTGCTTGGTGATGATGTTCACACCCTCTACCAGCACGCGGTCCGTGCGACGAATCACTTCGATCACCTTTCCCGACTTGCCCTTCTGGCCGCCAGAGATCACTTTAACAGTGTCTCCCTTCTTAATTTTTACTCGCTTATACATGGCTTCTTATAATTCAGAGCACCTCTGGTGCGAGTGAAACAATCTTCATGTAATCCCTGTCGCGGAGCTCACGTGCCACAGGGCCGAAGATACGTGTACCCAGAATCTCTCCTGTAGGGTTGAGCAACACGCAAGCGTTGTCGTCAAAGCTGATGTACGAACCGTCTGGACGGCGAATCTGCTTTTTCGTTCTCACGATAACCGCCTTGGTGACGGTGCCTTTTTTGATGTTGCCGTTGGGCGTCGCGTCCTTGACGGTCACAACCACCTTGTCTCCGATACTTGCGTAGCGACGACGCGTGCCGCCCAACACACGGATGCAAAGCACCTCGCGCGCACCGCTGTTATCGGCGACCTTCATCCGGGATTCCTGCTGAATCATGGCTCGTTTTTCTTTCTTCTGTTAAACTCGAGACGACGAAAATTACTTCGCGCGCTCCGTTACTTCGACCAAGCGCCAGCGCTTGTTCTTGCTCAATGGACGGGTCTCCATGATGCGGACAGTATCGCCAACATTTGAAGTGTCAGTCTCGTCGTGAGCTGAAAATTTTCGTGTACGCTTGATGTACTTACCGTACTTGGCGTGACGCTCTTTGTACTCAACAGAAACCGTTATGGTCTTCTGCATCGAGTTAGATGTAACTACACCAACTCGCTCTTTGCGCATATTGCGCGCTTCGGTAGCCTGTTCGGCTGGTTGATTGGCTGGCATCACTTCTGTTCTTCACTTGCTGCTTTCGCGGCGTTAGTACGGGCTGAGATCTCGGTGAGAATGCGTGCGATATCGCGACGCTTCTCACGCAACTGGTACGGCTTCTCCAAACCAGCGATGCTGTGATTGAAGCGCAACTCCTGTAGCGCTTCGCGTTCTGAGGCAACCCGTTCTTTCAAATCGAGATCGCTCAACTGTGTGATTTCTGTAGACTTCATGACTTCGAATTCATTCAGCGTAATCGTAACGCACTACAAATTTGCAGCGCACTGAGAGCTTCTGAGCACCCAAACGCAAGGCCTCCTTGGCCACGTCCATTGGGACACCATCCACTTCGAAAAGAACGCGCCCTGGACGCACTGGGGCAACCCAGTGGCTTACGGCACCCTTTCCTTTACCCATCCGCACCTCGAGAGGCTTAGACGTAATTGGTTTTTCAGGGAAAATCCTGATCCACACACGACCCTCACGCTTCATGTAGCGGTTGATCGCGATACGGGATGCCTCGATCTGACGGGCAGAAATGAAACCCATGTCCATCGTCTTGATCGCAAAGGATCCGTAAGCGATGGTCGCTCCCCGCTGTGCCATGCCGCGTACGCGGCCCTTTTGCATCTTGCGGTATTTTGTTCTTTTCGGCTGTAACATAACGTTCTCCGATTATTTGTTGTCACGTTGAGGACGGCGACGATCGCCTCCACGAGCACCATCACGGCCACCTTCACGGCCACCATCACGGCCACCACGAGGACCACGCGGTGCGCGGCGCTCTTCCTTTGCTGGGTTGATTGGAGACAAGTCTTGCTTTCCGTAAAGCTCTCCACGGAAAATCCACACCTTCACACCAACCTTTCCGTATTGCGTTGAAGCCTCAACCAATGAGTAATCGATATCCGCACGGAACGTGTGCAATGGCACACGGCCTTCCATGAACGTCTCCTGACGTGCAATCTCAGCTCCGTTCAAACGACCAGCGATTCCGATTTTGACACCTTCAGCACCCATCCGCATTGAAGAGGCAATGGACATCTTGATGGCACGTCGATAGCTGATCCGCGCTTCCAATTGGCGAGCGACACTTTCAGCGACCAAGCGAGCGTCAAGCTCAGGGCGTTTGATCTCATAGATGTTCACCTGAACATCTTTGCTAGTAAGCTTCTTGAGCTCCTCGCGCAACTTATCCACCTCAGATCCTCCCTTGCCAATAATGACACCAGGACGGGCCGTGTGAATTGTAATCGTCACGAGTTTCATCGTACGCTCGATTACAATTCTGGCAACGCTTGCTTTCTGCAGGCGGGCCATGAGGTAGGTACGGATTTTGTGGTCTTCTACGATCTTATCAGCGTAGTTCTTACCTCCATACCAATTAGAATCCCATCCTTTGATGAATCCCAGGCGATTGCCGATAGGGTGTGTTTTCTGTCCCATTACTTCTTCGAGCTATCGACGATGATTGTCACGTGATTAGAGCGCTTGCGAATGCGGTGCGCACGACCTTGTGGTGCTGGCTGAATGCGCTTGAGCATTCTTGCACTGTCCACCTTGATTTCACTGACGTAAAGACCAGCTTCCTCAGGACGAACGCCTTCGTTCTTGGCCTCCCAGTTGGCGATGGCCGAACGGAGAAGTTTCTCCAAACGAACCGTCGGCTCCTTCGCGCCAAAACGCAAGATGTTGATGGCCTCAACAACTTCCTTACCGCGGATGGTATCCGCCACCAACCGCATCTTTCGCGGTGATGTTGGGCAATCGTTCAGATGGGCAATGGCAATCTTGCTCATTGTCTCCTTCCGCGCTACCGCTGCATTTCTTTTCCGTGCACCCATGACTTAATTATTAAAGCGCCTCAACGACGACCCTTGTCCTTCTTCTTGTCCGCGTGACCACGGAAGGTCCGTGTTGGTGAAAACTCACCGAGTTTGTGTCCAACCATATTCTCCGTGACAAACACAGGAATGAACTGGCGACCGTTGTGCACAGCAATCGTCAATCCGACGAAGTCTGGCGTGATCATGCTTGATCGGCTCCAAGTCTTGATGATAGACTTTTTACCACTTTCCTGCATGATGTCCACGCGCTTCAAAAGCTTGTAGTGGACGAATGGGGGTTTCTTAAGCGAGCGTGCCATTATTTCTTACGACGTTCGATGATGTACTGAGAAGAAGCTTTCCGCTTGTTGCGGGTTCTAAAGCCTTTCGAAGGAATACCGTTGCGTGAACGGGGATGTCCACCGGAGCTTTTGCCCTCTCCACCACCCATTGGGTGATCAACAGGGTTCATTACCACACCACGAACACGTGGGCGGCGACCCAGCCAACGGCTGCGTCCTGCTTTACCACTAACCTGGTGGTTGTGATCGGAGTTACCGACCGCACCCATCGTTGCCAAGCAAGTGATGAGGATCATTCGCACCTCGCCGCTAGGCAGTCCAATGATGGCAAACTTGCCATCACGCGCCTTAAGCTGGGCGTATGCACCCGCACTGCGTGCAATAGATGCTCCACGACCCGGGTGCAACTCGATGTTGTGGATCACACTACCGAGTGGAATGTCCGCGAGAAAGAGTGTGTTGCCCATTTCAGGTGCTGCCTCCTTTCCGCTGTTGAGCTTCTGCCCTACTTGCAAACCTTCCGGTGCAATGATATAGCGCTTCTCTCCGTCGCTGTACTCTACCAATGCGATGCGTGAGCTGCGGTTGGGATCGTACTCAACCGTGAGAACTGTCGCTTCGATGCCGTGCTTATTCCTGAGGAAGTCGATCACGCGGTACATCCGCTTGTGACCACCACCGCGGTAGCGCATCGTCATCTTACCGGTGTTGTTCCGGCCACCTGACTTCTTGATAGGCTCAAGAAGCGGCTTGTGAGGCTTTGCGGTCGTGATGTCGTCGAATTTCGACAGCACCTTGTGACGCATAC
>CALACF010000325.1 GCA_937890245.1 uncultured Flavobacteriales bacterium | reverse complement strand
GGGCTGCGTAAAAACGGCAGAAACCCAAGTGGTCGGCTGGGCCAATCCGCTGGCACTAGCCGGGCCGGACCTCACGCTGTTGCAAGGTGAGCAGGCTATAGTCGGGGCACCCGCACCGCCAGAATCAGACCTTTGGACGTGGGATTGGTCGCCAGCTTCAGCCATTGAAAACCCGAGTGAATCGGCCCCGCTGCTAGAACCGGTAAGTGAGTCGCTCGAACTTGTATTGACTGTTACTTCAGCCGCGGGCTGTGCAGCCACAGATACCGCGCTCATTCACCTGATTCCAGAGCTCGGTGCGCCGACGGGCTTCACACCAAATGACGATGGATGGAACGACCTCTGGAACATCGCTGGCGCCGCGGCCTATCCATCGCTTGAGGTTGTAATATTCAACCGCTGGGGGGCGATTGTATACGAATTGCCTGATCCGACCGAAGGTTGGGATGGCCGCGATAACAACGGCGTCGAACTTCCCGTCGGCACATATTTCGCCCTTTTCCGCGCAACGGAATCGTTCATCGAATTTGAGCGCACCGGCACCTTAACCATCATGCGATGATCGTTGTAGTTCGCCATATCTGCATCGTTGCCCTGGCTGCCTTGCTCCCTGCCGCCGTTCAAGGCCAGCAGCTTCCTGTTTCGGGCTTGCCGTTTGCCCATCTATTCGATGCGCACCCTGCGGTTGCCGGCCAAGACACGCTTCTTCGCGCCACCATGTGGAACCACAGCCAATGGACCCGCACCGCCGACGCACCACGCACCACGTCCCTGTCGCTGACCGCACCGCTGAAGAACGGGCCGCTGGGCTGGGGGCTTCGCACCACATCTGACGTGGTCGGACCTACACGCGTCAGCAGTGTCCACGGCGCGCTGTCGTACCACGTCCGCTGGAATGAAAACGTCCGCGTCTCCTTCGGCGCTGCACTCGGCGCCCTGCAATACACCCTCGACGGAAGCCGCGTCCAACTCGAACAATCCGGCGACCCCGTGCTCTCCGGCGAAGTCCAATCCACCGTGCTCCCCGACGCATCAGCCAGCATTTGGGTCGAAGGCGGCCGGCTCTTCGGCGGCGCATCGCTGCAGCAACTCCTGGGCTCAACCCTCCGCCTCTCTGAACCGTCTTCAGGCCAATCCCACCTCGAGGACCACTTCACCGCTATCCTCGGTTGCCACCTAGAACGGGGCGAGTGGACCGCCACCCCCGTCGTCCAATTCACGCATCTGAGGCCAGCTTCTCCTGATATTACAGGCCAAATTGACATCGCATATCAGGACCGACTCTGGGGAACGCTTGGTTACCGAAACACCGGCGGAATCACGCTGGGATTGGGCACGCGGGTCCACCAACGGGTGATCGCGCGATACGCCTACGAAGTAAACACCGGTCCGTTGGCAAGCGCCATCGGCGGCGGCCACACGGTTGTACTCTCCTTCACTACCTCGCACCATGCCTCGATTCAAAAATCTAGAACAGCTCGTTGAAGACATCCAGTCTGGTTTGGTCAAACTCCGCGCGGGCGAACTCGAACCCGACGCGCTCGACCCATTGGTCCACGACGCAAGGGCCCTGAGTAACCGCCTGCTCATTCTTCGCTACAAGACGCGCGAATTTTGTTATACCGAACGCCCAGACGCCGCTGTCGAAAGGCCTGCCAACCCTTTGACGCCCAAGCAAGTTTTCCGCATCGGAGCGGCTTATCAAACGTCGCTGATCGACGCCATCGAGGCGGTCGCAAAGGACCGCCTGGACGGCCCAGCTGAGCAAGTCTCGCTCTTCGATGACGACCGAACCTTTGAACCAGCCCCAGCCCCAGCAACCGCTCCATCTCCATCTCCAGCACCCGAACCCGCTCCCGCGCCAAGCCCTGTTCCCGCCACAAAGCACAGCCCCGCGCCAGAATCAGCCGCAGCGCCTGTGCCAGTGGAAGAGCCGACCCTGGTTGCGACCTTGGAACAGCGCCCAATCGATGACCTGCGCACCGCATTTGGCATCGCCGAAAAGTATCAGTTCATTCAGGAACTATTCAACAACGACGCCATTGCATTCTCGAATGCGCTTGACGCATTGGACGACGCAGGCAGCATTGAGGTGGCCGAAGCTTGGCTGAGCCAACACCTCACGAGCTTCAACGATTGGGATCAAGAGGAACAGCCCATGGCCCGCTTTATGGAGGTGGTCAAGCGCCGATTTCTATGAGCCGGCTGATTGTCGTGCCGACCCCAATTGGCAACCGTGCTGACATCAGTCAAAGGGCATTGGAAGTCTTGAAAGCAGCCGATTTCGTGCTTGCAGAAGACACGCGAACCACAGGCGCTCTGTTGCGGTTTTACGGTGTCGAGGCCCGATTGCGCTCGCTGCACATGCGCAACGAGCACCTGAAGGTTGCCTCAACGGTTGAAGAGCTGGAGGCGGGTGCCACAGCCTGTATGTGCAGCGATGCTGGAACACCAGGCATTAGCGATCCGGGCTACCTGCTGGTCAAGGCATGTGTCGACGCGGGTGTGGCCGTGGAATGTCTGCCTGGACCGACGGCCTTTGTTCCGGCCTTGGTTGTGTCGGGACTGCCGTGTGAACGCTTTGTCTACGAGGGGTTCTTGCCGCACAAAAAGGGCCGTTCGACACGTTTGGCCGCTATCGCAGAAGAGCCACGCACCACGGTGCTGTACGAGTCGCCACACCGGATCCAGCGCTTATTGACCGAACTCGTTGAACACTGTGGCCCTGAGCGCCCCGTGAGCGTGAGTCGCGAGATCAGTAAGATGTTTGAAGAGACGACGCGGGGCAGTGCAGCCGAGCTCGCGGCGGCTTGGGCAGAGCGCAAGCCAAAAGGGGAGTTTGTCGTGGTGATCGGCGGCTTCGAGAAACCAAAGCGCGTCAAAAAATCACGCGCTGCAGATCTGCCACACGACCCACTTCGATCAGCTTGATCCCCGCGGGGACTTTGATTTTACGGCGCCCAAGGCTTGAGACGACGAAGCGTTCGATGCCCATGCGTTGGGCTTCTCCGACGCGTTGTTCGAGCCGTGACACAGGGCGCACTTCGCCCGTCAGCCCCACCTCTCCAGCAAAGGCTGTTTTTGGCGCAGCAGCCATGTCCAGGCTGGAACCCAAAGCTGCAGCCACCACTGAAAGGTCCAGGGCGGGGTCGTTGATTTTCAAGCCGCCAGCAATGTTCAAAAAGACATCCGAGGCGCCGATCTTGAATCCGCAGCGCTTCTCCAAAACAGCCAACAGCATGTGCAGTCGTTTAAGCTCGTAGCCCGTAGATGAGCGCTGGGGCGTTCCATAAACCGCCGTGCTGACCAAGGCCTGCACCTCGATCATCATCGGCCGTCCACCTTCGATGGCCACCGCCAGGGCCGTTCCGCTCGCCGCTCCATCCACCCCGCCAGTCAAAAGTACTTCTGAGGGGTTGGCCACAGGCATCAAGCCGTTGTGCTGCATCTCGAATATGCCCGCCTCATGGGTGGATCCAAATCGGTTTTTCTGCGCGCGCAAGATGCGAAAAGCGTGGTGCCGGTCGCCCTCAAAGGTCAGCACGACATCGACCATGTGCTCCAGCACTTTGGGGCCGGCCAGCGAGCCATCCTTGGTGATGTGTCCAATCAGTAGAACGGGAAGTTGCAAGGGCTTGGCCGCGAGCAGCAGCTCAGCTGTAGACTCACGAACCTGGGTGATGCTACCGGGCGTGCTTTCAACCCTGGATGAGTGCAATGTTTGAACGGAATCCACGATGAGCAAAGCGGGCTTCACCCCTCTAACCGCGTCGATGATGGCGTCGGTTGAGGTTTCAGGCAAGACGAGCAGCCGATCTTCCAGCGTGCCCAACCTGTCGGCCCGCATGCGCACCTGTTCGGGGCTTTCCTCTCCCGTTACGTAAAGAATCGTTCCGAGGGCTCGCATCGCAGTCTGAAGGGCCAGCGTCGACTTGCCAATCCCCGGTTCTCCGCCGAGCAAGACCACTGCACCAGGCACCAGGCCTCCGCCCAAAACCCGGTCGAACTCTGGATCACCGGTCGGAAGCCGCCGCATGGAGGTCTCCACATAATCGGAAAGCGGCCGCACCTCGGCCTTGCGTGCAATCATTGCCACGCCGCCACCAGAACCACCCTTCGCGCCACCTTTTGCAAGGCGAGGATTGGATTCAACCAGCTCCTCCTCAATGGTGTTCCACGCTTTGCAGGCCGCGCATTGGCCGACCCACTGTGCGCTCACTTGTCCGCATTCGCTGCAGGCATATTTCGTCCGCCCCCGGGCCACTTCTACTCGCGCTTGATGTGGACGTAACCAGAAAAGTCACGCCCATTTGGCAAACGGAGCGTGTAGTAATAGGCGCCCTCAGGCATATCGGCTGCGAGCCAGTCGTTCTGGTATGTCAAGTCCTCAAAGACCATTTGGCCCCAGCGGTTGAATACATGCAAGTCGCCGCTTCCCCAGTTGAGCAAACCGCCAATTTCGAAGGTGTCGTTGAATCCTGCAGATCCGTTTCCAGGCGTGAAAATGTTCGGAATCTTGATGTCGCAATTCTCGACGCCTACATGCCATTCATAGCTCAAGCCCTGTGGCGTGCAAGGGTTCATCGCCGTTCCGGTCAACACGAGGTCGTCGTACCAGCAGTCTTCGGGGAGTTGCGCCGATGTGAAAGACACCTCATCCTCTTGCAAGAAGGTCAAATCAGCATCACAATCAATAGACCACGACCATTCAACAGCATTCTGAGAGTTAATTTCGAAGGTGTACATGATCTCGGGGCAAAGGCGCTTCACGCCCTCGTAAAACGGATCTGACGCTCCTGGAATAACGACGGGGTCACCGATCCAAACATATGTTGAGTCCGTCTCTTCGGTGCATCCCAAAGGGTCTACAAACGTTGCTACCACCCACTCCTCATGGTCCGTGGACGCATAGGAAATCCCGACAGACCCATCGGGCCATGTGACCGTCCAGTCTTCAGGAACATTGGAGACAATGATTGAGATTTCGTTGGTGCATTCGGTTGAATACGTGTCCAGCAAATTCGCAATGGGAACGAAGACCTCGATTTCAGCACAAGCTTCTGCTGTGCCGCACCATGTACTGGCCTCGATGCACCAGGTTCCACTCTCGGTTACGGTCCATGTAAAGTCGTCTTGACCCACTTCTTGGTCATTGTGTGTCCAAACGATGTCGACGCCCTCAGGCAAAGTGCCAGGGTCCAGCAAGACCTCAGAACCCTCGTCGCACACGACGACGTCTTCAAGTTCCGGCTCCGGTGTGTAGCCCACTTCGATTTCAAACGGCAGGCTCACCTGGCCGCAAGCGTTGCTGATTTCTGCCACGAAATTGTAGGTGCCTACTTGCGTCGGCCCGTAGGTCGCAAACAAGCCAGCTTCCGCAATGGCTCCAGGCCAAGAAATTCCAGTCAGCGACCCTTGGTAGAGCGTGTCGATTTGGATGTTCACATCCTCGCCGTCGCAGAGCGCAAACGTGGACTCAGGTAGCAGCTGCGCAACAGGCGTTGTGGTCACCTCCATCTCGAAACATTCTGAATAACCGCAGTTGTCGTCGGTGAAGCAAAGCTCGTACATGCCGAATCCGCCCGTTGGGGTGAAAGTCGTGTTGAACTCGTCTTGGTTGGTAAACCACCCGGCGCCCTGGGACACGTTCCATGAACCGCCCACCGGCTCAACAATGCAGTCGGCCTCTGCGGAGAAGATGGTTCCGCCACCAGCTGGCAGGCCGTCAATTTCCACTTCATTGTTGGTGCTACAGTTGTAGATGGTAACAGAGAAGTCATCTACCGGCGCACCAGGCGAGGTGATGAAGTTGATCTCGATATCATCGCCATACTCGATCTCAATATCAGTATAGTCGACAAAGACCTCGAAGGAGGTGAGGATGTGCTCTACCGTGCCATTGATAATAATCTCGAGATAACTCTCACCGCCCCAGCCGTCCGTTGTTGAGGCGACCAAATAGATCAATAGTGGGCCAGCATCAGGCGTCTGGAAAGCACCGTCAAAGGTCACGGGGTACAGACTATCACACACAGACGGCAGGGTGATGTCTGGGATGATTTGCTCAATTTGCTCCACGTTGAAAACGCGCTGTCCTTGGCATCCAAATTCATCGGTGACCAAGAGCCGATAAGAGCCAGGAATCAATCCAACGGAGTCCGTGCCGGGCACGATAATCTCGCCGCCGGCTCCGTTCCAATCAGCATCCCATTCGTACTCCACGTATGTATCCGTGTCGCCGCAGACCACGGCAAATGAAGTGTCATCACCGCAAATAGGGTTGGGCATTACATCGACACAAGGCAAGAAGTACAAGCTCTGGTTGATCGTGAACTCCGTTTCTGTTGAACAACCCACTTCGAGGCCAGCAACGACAGAGAAGGTGCTCCCCCAGTTATAAGTGCATTCAGGGACGTCGATGCACCCAAGCGACCACACATAGTTGTCGAAGTCGTCGTTGCAAGAGATCGTAGTCTCTTGGCCGGAACAAATGCTGAATTCTCCTGTAACCGTCAGGTCAGGCAGGTAGGCGTCGACCACTTCGACGACGAACTGGATTACAGTTTCGGCCACTGGCGACCCGTCGTCTGTGGCTGTGATGGAAATAGTGTGTAATCCCAGGTTGTCCATGCCTCCGACCAAGTAGGCGTCCAGGTAAGTCATGGCGCCCTCGGTGTACGAACCATTGTAAACCATGCCGGGCGTGTCATCAACAGTAATGGTGATTGTCTGATCTGGTTCCGGCGCCATGAATCCAATGTTCAGGTCGAGGGAGTCGTTCTGGCAGATTACAATCACATCGTTTTCACAGGATGGGTCGAACGTTGCAATCGGGGGGACATTTGGATTGAAGCCAACGGTCGAGAAGATAAAGTTCTTGTTGCTCAGCCAGTAAACACCGTCTTGCTGCCCGGGCCCACCGCCATACGGGCCATTGTACGAGTCGTCCGTGAAATTGAAGCGCCCAAATTGGATGTTGTCGCCGTCTGGGTAGTGGGCGTCTGCGCCAACGGTTGCAGGTGTCGGCCCGCAGCAACCACCTCCACCACCTACATCGCCGTGAGCCCAGCCCATGTCGAGGTAGCAGAGTTGCACATTGCCTTGGTTGAACATCGTGCCGTCCGTTTCAGTGAAGATGATTTGGTACGAGACCGTCCGGTCATCGTGCAGGTTGTAATAGCCGACGTCTACAAAGTTGACGTAAACAGCATCAGGGGTGATGTTGTACCAAATTTCGCCTGTGGCGCGGTAGTCGGCATCTGCCCAAAAACCCGCAATTTGGGCGTACAGAGCATCGGGAAACTCTTCAGGTGTCCAGTCGATAACGTATTCACCAAAGGAAACGGAGCCTTTCGAGTTGATGAAAAAAGCATCGAAAACGGCGCCATAGAATTCGAAGTCAAACGGCAACGCGAGTGGTCCGATGGCTGCGTCCACGTCGGGTCCCGCTCCACCGGTGTATTGCCAATGTTCGGTTTCGATGAGCGTGTATTGCGACGACGGCTCGATCCAGCAGTCACAAACTGACGATGAAGTCATGCGCTGTTGCTTGCGTTGCGCTCGTCGTGCGATGCGTTCCGGCGTGTTTTTACGGGCTGAAATTATTTCGCGGTTGGCTTTGTCGTCAAAGCCGTCCCAGGCGCGATAAACGTCCCACTCGTCGCGGGTCATCATCATCACGGCCATTTCAAAACCACCGTATTTACTGAACAAGCGCTCAATATGGGCCGGGGTTTCGACCGGGGTTTCGACCGAGGTTTCGATCGGGGTGGATGCCGCGGGAGATTGGGCAAAAGAGGTGGAGAAGCTGCAGGCAAATGCGAGCAGCAGCGACGCCAGGATGGGATAGGTTTTCATGACCGGAGACCTTGCAAAGGGTACGCAAGATACTTATGTATGCGATGATGCCAAATCTTCCGCGAATCTTGACAGCTTGGGGAGTATTTTTGCGACTTCCGACTCCCCCCATGAAGCATATTCGCAATTTCTGCATCATCGCGCACATCGACCACGGCAAGAGCACGCTGGCCGACCGATTACTGCAAATCACCGGAACCATCAGCGATCGGCAGTTGCAGGAGCAGACGCTAGACGACATGGATATCGAACGAGAGCGGGGGATCACGATCAAGAGCCACGCAATTCAGATGCGCCATACGCAGGACGGGCAGGAGTACGTGCTGAACTTGATCGACACCCCGGGACACGTCGATTTTTCATATGAAGTATCGCGAAGTATCGCGGCATGTGAGGGCGCATTGCTTATCGTGGATGCAACCCAAGGCATTGAGGCTCAGACCATATCAAACTTGTACTTGGCCATTGAGCACGACCTTGAGATCGTGCCGATTTTGAACAAGATGGACTTGCCATCGGCTGACCCA
>CALACF010000324.1 GCA_937890245.1 uncultured Flavobacteriales bacterium | reverse complement strand
CCCTTCAAGGGCTGCTCACCAGGTAATTTGACTAAAACATCTTCGTTCATCACTCTGCAAAATTAGCCCGAACGCTCGGCCCATTCACGCTCCGGTTCAGTTCCTTGAGCCAAAGGCGAAACGTTGCTACTTGACAGCATTGTGAGCCAGAAGACATGACGAGACGCGTATAATGATAGACGAAATGTGCGTTAATGTCGATTCATGTCGTATCTTCTGTAGACGATGTACTGCCCGCGCATTTTGTTCCGTTTAGCTGCGATTTTACTGCTGTTCAGCGCCCATGTATGGACGCCCCGGGTCGCCGCCGGCCAGGCGCCCTGTATGGATGGCCTGCTCCTGGGCACCTACCCTTGCGAGAACGTGGAATTATTGGCCCATTTGCCCAACGACCAATTCGATGGCTTGATGAGCAGCGACGTGTGGGGCTGGACTGACCCGCTGGACGGTTCCGAGTACGTGCTGCTCTGCAAGCACACCGCACTTTGGTTCATCGACGTGAGCCAACCCATGTCCCCCATCGTTTTGGGCTCCATGCCAACGGCGGGTTTGGGCACAGGAAGCAATTGGCGCGACGTCAAGGTGATCGGCAACAAGGCATATGTCGTATCGGAGATTCCTTTATCCGGCCTTCAGGTTTTTGATCTCACCCGACTTCGCGACGTCACCAATCCGCCTCAGATTCTCCCGCACGATGCCCAGGTAGGTGGCTTTTCAAAAGCGCACAATGTCGCGGTTCACGACGCCTCGCAAACCCTGTACGTATGTGGCGCGAGCAATCACCCAGGTTTGCTCATCTACCAGCACCACGACGACGGCCTGCCCGAACTACTGGGCGTCTACGATGAAAGCGGCTACATCCACGATGCCCAAATCGTGACCTACCTGGGGCCGGACAGCGAGCACGTTGGTAAGACGTTGGCATTCAGTGCAAACGGAGAGTTTATCGCTATTTCGGATGTTGGCGACCCGACGGACGTCGTGCTCATGGCCACAGCAGCGCACGACAGCATCGGCTATGTCCACCAAGGCTGGCTTAGCACGGACCAGAAGTATTTTTTCGTCGGGGATGAAACGGATGAAATGATCGGCTTGGTCGGCCACACGCGGACCCTGATTTTCGATGTTCAGGACCTGGACAGTCCGTATTTTCTAGGAAGCTGGTCGCAAGAGACGACCGCTTCCGATCACAACATGTACAGCCGTGGCCCGTGGCTCTATCAGTCCAATTACAAGGCGGGTTTCCACATGCTCAACACAAGTGGAGCAGCAGAATTGGCATTTGAAGAGGTGGCCTATTTCGATTCGCATCCAACGGCTGTTGGCCCCGGATTTGAGGGCAGCTGGAGCAACTTCCCCTATTTCGAATCGGGCACCATTGCCGTCGCAGATATGCAAGCGGGTCTCTTTTTGATTCGCACGACGATGCTGAGCGCCTCTCCATTTTACAGTGAGACCTGCCCAGAGGATACATTGGAATTCACCATCACGATTGACTCAGCCTTGACCGGTCCCGTTGCTTTGGACATCACGCCATCGCCAGCGTGGATTTCTGATGAGGTGTTGCCAGGGCCTGGTGAGTGGACCGTGCAAGTGACTGGTTTTCCAGGGATAGGACCTGGCGGATACAATATTCGGGGCATCGCCTCTGGCACGCCCCACGTGACGCGCGTCTATGTCGACGTAACCACGGACGTCGTGCATTATCCTGATCTCGATGGCGATGGATACGGCACGTACGCTGGGGCGGTCGATGGCTGTGGTGTTGGGCCAGGATATTCATTGCTGGGTGGTGACTGCGACGACGCGAACCCAGATGTGCACCCCGGGCTGGAGGACCCATGCGATGGGGTCAACAACGACTGCGATCAGATGATCGACGAAGACGGTCAAGCCGTCACTTTTTTTGTCGACATCGACGGCGACGGCCATGCGGGTTTGGAGCCGTTCTCGGCTTGCAACTACCCGCCGATCTGGTACTTGTCCGGTGACGATTGCGACGACTTAAATCCATTTGTATATGCAGGCGCGACTGCCACGGGCGAGGGGGTGGACAACAATTGTGATGGGGTGGTCTACGGATTTGAGCACGGCCCAGATTACTGCCTCCAAGACATTGCGCCGGACGGCTGGGTCACAATCCAAGACCTCTTGGAGATGCTCAATCAGTACGGTGACCAGGGCATGAACACCGCGGATTTCAACTTCGATCTGCTGGTCGGCGTCGCCGATATCTTGATCATGCTCACCGTGTTCGGCGAGCAGTGTCCCTGATATGCATCTTGTAATATTCCCCCTTCAATTCCAATAATTCCTCGTGCGTCCCACGTTCTACAACCCGTCCAGCATCCAAGACGAGCAGCAGGTCTGCGCCTGCAACGGTACTAACTCTGTGGGAAATCATCACTGCGGTGCGGCCATTGCGGACGCCTTCAAGCGCCTTCAGTATATGGGCTTCGGTGGCCGTA
>CALACF010000323.1 GCA_937890245.1 uncultured Flavobacteriales bacterium | reverse complement strand
CAGACCAGACGCAACGCGGCTCCACATCTCTCCAGAGCTGACCCCGAAGTTGCCCGCGCCAATCACGATGGATGGGCAAAGAGCGAACACGTTCAGCCCCTCTGCCGCCCCGCGCCAAGCCTCGAGTTCGCCCGCGCGCTTGCTTTTGCCATAGGTCGAGGCGCCGCCACCGGCCGCCGGCCATTCGACATCTTCTGTGATCGGTGCTTCTGGCGAGCTTCCGCCCGAGCGCTGTATCGCTGCAACCGATGAAATGTGTATCAGGTTTTTGACGCCTGCTTCAAGCGCGGCGTTCACAACGTGGGCCGTTCCTAAGGCGTTGACCTCGAAAAGCCGCTCCGCATCACGGGCCTCAAATGAGACTTTGCCCGCCGCATGAAAAACTGTATCAACCCCGTGCATTGCGCGTTCAAGGGCGTGGGAGTCGTCTAAATTGGCCTCAAACCAATCCAGCTTTGACCACGCGCCAGGAACGCGGGCATCTATGAATTTTTTGCACCGGTCCAAGTCTGAACCCTGCCTGAAGAGCGCGCGCACCGGCCTGTCTCTCTCCAACAGCCATGCAACCCGATGCAGCCCAACAATCCCCGTCGCTCCCGTGACCAATTCCATGGTGGCAAGGTAACTTGCGGGGTGAAGCCAAGTGAACACATCCAGCGCATTCTCAAAAGACTTCCGCATGAGCCGGGGGTGTATCAGCATTATGACAGCAAGGGAGAGCTGCTGTACATAGGCAAGGCAAAGGATTTGCGCAAGCGCGTTGCTTCGTACTTCACCAAACAAGCACAGCAGCCCGGAAAAACGCGGCTGCTTGTGTCGCGGATTGCAGACATCAAATTCATCGTTGTGGAGACCGAGCTCGATGCGCTGCTGCTTGAAAATAGCTTGATTAAGGCGCATCAGCCGCGCTACAACATCATGCTGAAGGACGACAAGACCTTCCCCTCGATTGTCATTCGCAAAGAGCGATTCCCCCGGGTTTTTGCCACGCGCCAGATTGTACAGGACGGCTCCGAGTACTTCGGCCCCTTCGCCTCGGTTGGAACCATGCACGCCGTGTTGGACATCGCGCGCAAACTCTATCCCGTGCGAACCTGCAGCTACAATTTGAGCGAGGAAAACGTCGCGGCTGGCAAGTTCCGCGTCTGCCTCGAGTACCACATCGGCAACTGCGCGGGGCCATGTGCAGGCCATGTGAGCGAGACGGATTATGCCAATGGGATTTCGGCCATCCGCCGCATTGTTGGCGGCAACCTGCGCGAGGTTGCGGGCGAGTACAAGCGGGCCATGGCGGAGGCTGCGGATCGATTGGACTTTGAATCCGCGCATGAAATCAAGGTCAGGTTGGGCGCTTTGGAAAAGTTCCAGGCCAAATCAGCCGTGGTCCACCACAACATACACAACGTAGAGGTTTACACGGTGGTGAGCGATACGCAAAGCGGCTTCGTCAACCACATGAAAATCATGGACGGCGCGGTTGTTTCGGGTCGAACCCTTGAGTTCAAGAAACAGCTCGAGGAAACAGATGTCGATCTGCTCGCCTTTGGCGTCCTAGAATTCCGTGATCGGAACGCCAAGTTGCAGCCGGCCAGCGCCATGATCCTCACCAACCTTGCGCTGCCCCGCCTGTTTGATGGCGTTGACCAGCACGTGCCCTTGCGTGGCGACAAAAAACGCCTCATCGAGCTGTCCGAACGCAATGCCAAGTACTTCATGCTCGACCGGCGCAAACAGCAGCAGCAGGTCGACCCCCAAGCTGCAACCCAGCGCATCCTGTCCACCCTTCAATCCGATCTTCACCTCACCGAGCTGCCCGTCCACATCGAGTGCTTCGACAACTCAAACTTCCAAGGCCAGGACGCCGCCTCCGCCTGTGTCGTCTTCCGAAATGGGAAACCCGCCAAACGGGACTATCGAAAATTCGACATCAAAACGGTCGAAGGGCCAGACGACTACGCCTCCATGCGCGAAGTGGTCGAGCGCCGATATCGCCGGCTGCTCGACGAAAAAGCCAGCCTCCCACAGCTCATCATCGTCGACGGAGGCAAGGGCCAACTCTCTTCAGCGGTCAGCGCACTCGAAGCCCTGGGCCTCATGGGCCGCGTCGCCATCATCGGAATCGCCAAACGCCTCGAAGAAATCTACTTCCCGTCCGACCCCATTCCCCTGCACCTCGACAAACGCTCGGAATCCCTCCGGCTCATCCAACGGCTCCGCGACGAGGCCCACCGCTTCTCCCTGGCCCACCACAGAAACAAGCGCAGCAAATCTCATACGGCCTCCGTCCTCGACACGGTGCCCGGCATCGGTCCGGCCACCCGTGAGAAGTTGCTGCTGCACTTCGGTTCGGTCGACGGCATAACTGCAGCCGCACGTTCAGCCTCAGCCGAGGCCGAACTCCTGGCCGCAGTCAACTTGAAGGTCGCCCGCGCGCTTATCGTTTGCTTTTCAAAATAGCGGTCGCCTCACTCTTCTGATGGCCTCAAAGCTCCCAGGGGTCGATCCGTTGGATGACACCGTCTCGAGAAACGACCACTTGCAAATTTGCCGCAGTTTTTTCAGCAATCAATCGCGCCTTAGACATCTTTAGTCCTCGAACAATCTTCTCGCTTTCAGTTTCCTTCTTCTTGCTCATCTCGTAGAAATAATTTTGTGGAATTCCCGCTCCTCGAAGACAGTCCAGTCGCCCCCCTCATGCATTTCAGCCACTTGGGCTGAATCGAGGAACTTTCCGGATTAAAAGGCGAAAGGCCCCGAGCAATTTCATCCGCATTTACGAATTCTTCACAATCCAAAACACCGGGCAACACTGTAAAAGATGCCGTCGTTTTTCCTGCGCCATTGCACCCTGCTATAACATAAATCTTGGGCATCCTTGAATTGCGTTGAAGGTATCCTAATTTCGCGGAATGGACGACCGCACAGAAATCGAATCGCTCGGCGAATTCGGACTCATCGCTAAAATTACAGAAGGCATCAAACTGCAGCAGCCCACCTCCCTGGTTGGTGTGGGCGACGACGCCGCAGTGATTGCCGCCAGCGCTTCGGCAAACGCCAGCGCTGACCAAGTCACCAACGACCGCATCGTTGTTACCACCGACATGCTCTGCGAAGGCGTCCACTTTGATTTGACCTACGCCCCGCTCAAGCACTTGGGCTACAAGGCGGTGGTCGTAAACTTGAGCGATATCTGCGCCATGAACGCCACGCCCACACAGATCACAGTGGGGCTCGCCATCAGCAACCGGTTTAGCGTAGAGGCCGTCGAAGAATTGTACGAGGGCATTCGGCTGGCGTGCGAGCGCTACAGCGTAGATCTCATTGGAGGAGACACCACGGCTTCTGCGTCAGGACTCACGTTGGCAATTACAGCTTTGGGACGTGCGCAAGACGAAAATATCACCTTAAGACGGGGTGCTGAAGAGGGCGATTTGCTTGTGGTCAGCGGCGAATTGGGCAGCGCCTACATGGGATTGCAGATTCTCGAGCGTGAAAAACACGTGTTCAAAGAGGCCCCGGGAGCCCAACCCGACCTCAGCGGCTTCGACGAGTTGCTCGAGCGCCAACTCAAGCCAGAAGCCCGCGTCGACATTGTAGCTGAGCTCGCCAAGCTGAAAGTGCAACCAAAGGCGATGATCGACATTTCCGACGGGCTCGCGTCCGAAGCGCTGCACCTGGCGGGTGCAGGGTTGACACAGGCAGAGGACGGAAAAGGTTTGGGGGTTCGGATCTACGAAGACAAGATTCCGATGAGCGAAAAAATGTATGATGCGGCCCGCGAGTTCAACCTCGATCCGACCCTGTGCGCCCTTTCCGGCGGCGAGGATTACGAGCTTCTATTCGTCATCTCTCAAGACCAATTCGACCAAATTCAGAACCACCCGATGTTTTCCGTTATCGGCCATTTCACAGCTGATCCAAGCGACAGAACGCTCATCACGCGAAGCGGTGGCGAGGCCGAGCTGAAGGCGCAAGGCTGGGACAGCTTGGCTTAATTCGCGTTGGCTTCATTCGCGTTGGCTTCATTAGCCGCTGATCACTCGTCCGTCGGGAAAATCACGCCGCTCAAAGTCCTTATTTAGATTCAGTCCAAATGAGCTGGAAACGTCGTAAATTTGCCGCGCAAACCTAATTGGCATTCAGATGAT
>CALACF010000322.1 GCA_937890245.1 uncultured Flavobacteriales bacterium | reverse complement strand
CAGACACGAAAACGGGCAAAATAGGGTTTCCGTCTTCGCCAGCGACTACATCTACAACCTGGGCATCGGGCTGACGAGCATGCCACCGCATCACGGCAAAGTCTGGTATCCGTGCTTCGACCAATTCATCGAGCGGGCAAGCTACACGTACGAAGTGACCAGCGCGGGCGGACGATCACTCCACGGACAAGGCGCCCTCATTCAGACGGACTCATTGGGAGGCGACACCATAAGGCGCACCTTCGAGCTACTCCATGAAATCCCAACTCACTTGAGCGCAATCGCCGTGGCGGACTACAGCGACTTCGACACCACCTACACCGGGGTGTACGGCCCGAACCCCGCACGGTTGACGGCAAAGCCAGCCCAATTGGCCTCGATGAAAGCCAGGTTTTCTGACTTGCCAGCGGCCGTCGACGCGCTTGAGCATTGGTGGGGGCCGCAAGCCTGGCCACGGGTAGGCTATGTGATCACGACCAAAGGAGCCATGGAGCATCCAACCAATATTGCGTACCCCCTGAGCATGCTCAGCGAGAGTAATTTCCAGAATGAGGGACTGTATTCGCATGAGCTCGGACACCATTGGTGGGGGAACCAGGTGGCCCCGCGCGTTCACAACCACATGTGGATCAAGGAGGGCTTTGCTGAATACAGTTCGCATCTGTTTGAGGAGTGGCTTCACGGGCCGGAAGCGCTGGTCGACATGGTGAAAGACAACCAGCTTTTCGTACTCGAACAGGCCCACATCGACGACGGGGGATTCTTTGCCCTCTCCCCCATTCCCGACGACAATATCTACGGGCGGCACTCCTACAACAAGGGCGCCTCGGTCGTTCACAATTTGCGGAATTTCCTCGGGGACGAAGTGTTCCAACAGGCCACCCAAGAGGTCATCGCAGCCCATGACGGTGGAACGCTCGATGCCGAAGCCCTCGACGAAGCGCTCACGGCTGCCTCGGGCGTGGACTGCACCCCCTGGTTTGATGCCCATATTTACCAGCCCGGCTTCTCATCTTGGGTCATCGATTCGACCTCGACGTTCGCCGGCCTGACAGGCTACGAAACAACGCTGTACATCCAGCAGAAACTGCGCGCCTGTGAGAACCACCACGAGGCGGAACCCCTCGACGTGACGATTTGGAATGCAGCGGGCGAACGTGAGGAACTGCAAATTTTAGCCAGCGGCGCTTTCGATGAGATTACGATCCTTCACCAGAACGCGCCAGAAATGATCGCCCTCAACGCGAACGGTCGCCTCAACCAGGCGCGCATGGACCTCACCTACGTCATTGACGGAACCACGTCTTTGTTCAATTTGCCGTGGGTCGCAATGCGAATCGGCTGTGATGAAATGGCGGAGGGC
>CALACF010000321.1 GCA_937890245.1 uncultured Flavobacteriales bacterium | reverse complement strand
CACCGTGCAGGCCGGCCGTGTCGAAGCCGGTGAAGGTCCCGAATCGCTGGCGACATCGTGTGTCGGCCAAATCGTGTGCATCCGACAAGCCGCGCAAATTCGCACCCGAGTCCGAGTCCGCCCCCGTGCCCGCCCCCACCAACGCAGTCAAGGCCGGACTGCCAACTTCCGCGTTCAAGTCGCCGAGCAGCAAATTAAAATCAGCCGAACTGCGGCGCAAGCGCAAGCGAAGCAACGTGGCTGCAGATTCACGGGCCTGAGGGCCACTGTGCGAGAAATGTGTGTTGATCACGCGTATGGTTTGGCCGGTGTTGCGATCGTAGAGCATCACGTCGGTTGCGATACGCGGCAGATCCGCGTCCCATCCGGGCACGCCCACGGCCCCGTCCTCGTTGAGCCAGAGCGTTTCTGAATGCAGCAAATCGAATCGTTTGGCGTTCCAGAAGATCGGACAAAACTCGCCTGCAGCTGCGCCATCACCGCCCAGCGCTCCGCCATCATCACGCCCCACCCCGTAATGTGCAAAGCGAGAAATCTCGCCAGCCAGGAATGCGTACTGATGTTCCAAGGCCTCTTGCACCCCTACAATATCGTAGTAGCGAATGGCCTCGACGACATGGGACCTGCGCTCATCCCATTGGATGGGGTCGGATGGATTGTCATACCGAATGTTGAAGGTCATCACAGCAATGTCATCGGGCTCGCCTTGGGCCGCAAGGGAATTGGCATCGAAATCCGCCGCGAAAAAAACCAAAGCCAGGGCCGTCAAAAAACGTGTGTGCATGGGGGCCAAGATAGCGCCGCATTTCTCACGGGAATACCCCGCAATTCACGCTATTTTCGCGCCGTGTCACGTCAACGCCTCTTCAAGAAGGGTACGCCCCTCGAGCTCGAAATTACCGATGTCGCCTTCGGCGGCAAAGGCATTGCAAAAATCGAAACCGAACGCGGTCCCTACACGGTTTTCGTTCCCAACACCATCACAGGCCAACACGTCCGCGCCCGTGTTTCCCGCTGTAAATCCAAGTGGTCAGAATGCAAGCTGGACGAGGTCTTGCGGCGCTCGCCAGAGGAAATTGACATTCCGTACCAAGCCATCCCCGGCGCTCCGTACGCCACGCTGCCGATGGCAAACCAGCATGCCTTGAAGGAGCGCACCACATTGGACGTGTATGAACGACTCGGCGGCATCGACCTGAAAGCAGACAGCGACGCGCCCATCTACCAAGGCCTCATCCCCTCCCCCGAATCGTGGCATTACCGCAACAAAATGGAGTACAGCTTCGCGGCCATCGGACGGGAACCGGGCGAAATCGAATCGGTCGACGGCTTCTTCCTCGGCTTCAAAGTGCGCGGAACCTGGTGGTCTGTCGAGAACATGAACGGCGACGGCGGACTCTTCGATAAAGGCTTCGAAGACGCCTTGCCAACCCTTCGCAAATACTGTATTGACAGCGGATTACCACCTTGGCACGCCCCCAAACGCGAGGGCTTTTTCCGCTTCCTTGTCGTCCGAAAAAGCCTCACGGAAGACCGCATCCTCATCCAACTGGTCACCACTTCCCACGGACTCGAACAATTTGATCTCGAGGGATTTGCAGACTTATGCCAATCCATCCTGGGCGAGCGAATGGCCGGCTTCATTCACGCCATCAACGACGATACCGGTGAGCGCGTCGAGGCGCGGGCCGGTTCCACGCGCTTGGTGCGGGGTGACGAACAGGTGACGGAGCGCGTATTGGGATTGGACTTCAAGATCTCGATGAAGAGCTTTTTTCAGACCAACCCACGCTGCGCTGAGAAATTGTACGGGCAGGCGCTCGAATACGTGATGGCTCCCAACGATGCCGAGGGCGAATTCATGCTCGACCTGTTTTGCGGCACGGGCACCATCGCCCAACTGCTCGCCCAGCACACCGGCCGGCCCGTGATCGGAGTCGACATCGTCGAAGATGCCATCGCTGATGCGCGCATGAGCGCTGAGGCCAATGGCGTCTCAGGCATCACGTTCCACGCTGCAGATGCCGGTCGCTTCCTGCTAGACCACCCCGAGTACAAGGGGAAGATCCACACGGTTGTACTCGACCCACCGCGGGCCGGAATTTCGCCCAAATCCCTTCGAAAGGTGATCCGCTTGGGTGCACCGCGCATGGTCTACATCTCGTGTAATCCCGCCACCCAAGCGCGGGACCTGGCCACCTTACAGGAGAGCGGCTATGTCTTGAAGGCTTTGAAGCTTGTCGACCAGTTTCCGCACACAGCGCACGTTGAAGCGGTTGCGCTTTTGGAAGCGGGCGGTCCGATTGGAATTTCTGACGAACTTGCAGCTGCATCTGATTCCGCAACATGACCACTTCTGTCGACAACCCCAACGTCATTCTGGACGCCGCACGCATCCGGCGCTCAGTCCAGCGCATTGCCCGACAAATCCACGAGGACTTCCACAGCGCAGACCAACTCGTCTTGGTGGCTGTGGACGGGCAGGGTACAGTGTTGGCCGACCGCATCGCTGCGGAACTAGTCGCCATCAGCGACGGCAATGTGCTATCATCCGTGCTGAGCATACACAAGGACGAGCCGCTGCAGCACGAGATTTCGATGTCGCCCGATGTGGGCGAGCAGCTGCGTGGAGCCACCGTTGTGGTGGTCGACGACGTGTTGAACAGCGGTAGAACCTTGCTGTACGCAGTGCGGCATATCCTGGGCTTCGCACCGCGCTGCGTTGCGGCCTGCGTGTTGGTCGACCGCATCCACAGGCGCTTTCCGATCCGGGCGGACTATGTAGGCTTGAGCCTTTCGACCACGTTCCAGTCCCACATCACGGTCAAGCTCTCAGGCGACGAGGAAGACGTGGCGCTGCTCAGCTGAACTATCGCAGCTCAGCTGAACAACGGCTCAGCGGCTCAACGGCTCAACTCAAGGCCTCGATCATCAGGGCCACCGACTCGACGCGCTCCGACTCAAATGTCTGCCCATCTACAATCATCGATGCGCGCGTGTAAAACGGCTCACGCTCAGCCAAATGCTTCGCAATCAACGCAGGCAGCGCCCCCCTTGAGACGCCAGAAAGCAACGGCCGACTCGACGGCTTCCTGCTCGGCTCAAGTCGCTCGACCAATTTCTCAACTGGAAGCTGCAGGTAGATGGTTACGCCCGCCGCACGCATGCGGTCCATCGTATCAAAATGACAAGGCGCTCCGCCGCCCGTACTGACCACGGCATTGCGGTCGGCATGCTGGTCGGCATCGCGGTCTGCATCAATCAATCCGCGAATCACATCGCGTTCCATCGCGCGAAAGGCGGCCTCGCCCTGCTGCGCGAAAATCTCCGCGATGCTGCAAGCTGATTGCTTCTCGAGCATTCGGTCCGTGTCGTAAAACGGAATACGCAAGCGGCGAGCCAAGTGTTGGCCACCGGTGGACTTTCCGGCGCCCATGTAACCAACCAAAAATATCAACATCGCTCCGA
>CALACF010000320.1 GCA_937890245.1 uncultured Flavobacteriales bacterium | reverse complement strand
GCCAGTAGTCAACCCAGGCGTAGACGTCTTCGACGGCATTGTAGTCGTGCCGGTTTTCATCGACGAGATCGTCGATGAGGCGGCCCGGCCAGCCCGACCATAGGAGGGCGACGAGGGCCTGGCGCGTGAGACCCGTGTCGAGCGGCACGTTGACGTCGGGCGCGATGCCACCGCCGCCGAAGACGGTGCGGCCGGCGTCGGTGAAGAAGGCCATTGTGTCGCTCGCCAAGGAATCGCCTTGCAACGCTTCAGCACCGGCTGCGTAGTACGGCTTTTGAATTGAGCGGCCGGAAGGCGTGTAGTAGCGGGAGACCGTGAGCCGGAGGGCGCCGCCGCCGACCGGGTATTCTTCTTGGACGAGTCCTTTGCCAAAAGAGCGGCGGCCGACGATCAGGGCGCGGTCGTGGTCTTGAAGGGCGCCAGCAAAGATTTCGGAGGCCGAGGCGCTGCCGCTGTTCATTGCTACGGCCACATCGAGCGAGCGCCAGCGACCGTCATTTTCGGCCAGGTATTCGCGTCGCGGGCGTGCTTTTCCCTCGGTGTACAGGACGGATTGGCCTTCAGAAAGGAACAGGGAGGCCATGGGGATGGCGGTGTGCAGATAGCCGCCGGCGTTGTCTTTGAGGTCGACGACCAGTTTTTCGGCGCCCTGCTTCAGGAGGTTTTGTACTGCGAATTCGAACGCGAGGTCGGTGTCGTCGGCAAAGCGGTCGACGTGCAAGTAACCGATGCCCGGCGCAATGATGTGGCCCCCGGTGACGCTAGGGATGGCGACGTTTCCGCGGATGATTTCGAAGGCCAATTCTTCCGCGCTGCTGCCAGGGGCAAAGCCCGGACGGCGCACCGACACGACGACCGCGGAACGGGCCGGGCCCTTCAAATGTAGCTTGACCGTTTCGTTGTCGAGGTCCGGACCCACGACGCTGCTGTCCCCTACCGCGTGGATTCGGTCGCCAGGTTGGAGGCCCGCGTATGAGGCCGGGCCGCCTTCAATCACGCGCACCACGCGAATCGTGTCGTCTAAAATCGAAAACTCGACGCCAACCCCTTGGAAGGAGCCCTGCATTTGCTCGGTGACGTCGTCAAAATAGCTCGGCGGAATCCACGCACTGAACGGATCGAGATGTTCGAGTATCGCTTCAACGGCGACCTCTTCGAGCTCAGCGCGATCAACCGCATCTACGTAAATCGCATCGAGCTTGTCGAGTAGGCCGAGGATGGGCCGCTCAGAATCGCCGCCCGCACGACGCGAATACGCCCCTCCGTCCGAGTCAAAGAACTCCGCCCCGATCCAAGAACCGATGGCAAGCAGCAAGAATGCGTTGAGAACGCGCTTCATTTGGTTGAAGGTTGATCAGGAAAAAGGGGCAAAAGCTCCAAGGCAACGCCTGCTTTTTCCAAGAAGTCAAGCCCCTCGACGTCTTTGTAAGCGCTCTCGTAGACCACGCGGACAATGCCCGATTGCAGAATCAACTTGGCGCATTCGCGGCAGGGTGACATCGTGATGTAGAGCGTTGCGCCGGCGGCCCCGTGTGTGGATCGGGCGAGCTTCGTAATTGCATTGGCCTCAGCATGAAGCACATACCAATGCGTTTCACCCCCGTCGTTCTCACAAGCATTCGAAAATCCCGAAGGTGTGCCATTGTATCCGTCGGCCACAATCATGTTGTCGCGCACGATCAAAGCGCCCACTTGCTTGCGCACGCAATGAGAAAGTTTCGCCCATTCGCGTGCCATCCGAAGATAAGCGAGGTCGTACCGCCGTTGTTTGTTTTCTTTGCCCAGAGACATGGCGCGAATGTATAGGCCAATTCCGCACCGGCTCGCACAAAAAAACGCAAGCAACATGGCAACCAAGATTTACACCAAGGGCGGCGACGCCGGCCAAACTTCACTTTGGGGCGGACGCCGGGTCGGCAAGCACCACGCACGTATTGAGGCCTACGGAACAGTCGACGAGCTGAACGCCTGGGTCGGGCTGCTCGCAGATGACGCGAGCGAGCATGCCGGCGATCTCGATGGCCTGCGTCAAATCCAAGACCACCTCTTCCGCATTGGCGGCCTGCTGGCCAGCCCAGACGGCGCCCCGGCGAACATGCCTTTGGTGGGCGAAAAGGAAATCGGCTTTCTCGAACAATGGATCGACGCCATGGAGGCCGATTTGCCAGCGCTCAAGACTTTTTTGCTGCCGGGCGGCGGGCGGGCGATTTCCCACACGCACTTGGCGCGGACCGTCTGCAGACGGGCGGAGCGACGTGTCGTGCAACTTGCTGAAAGCGAAGACATCCCCGCTGAATCGCTGGGCTACCTCAACAGACTGAGCGACTTCTTCTTCGTGCTGGGACGCGCTTGGGGACACCGGCTGGGTGCTGAGGAAATCGCGTGGCCACTGAAGTGAAGACGAGGTGAAGACGAGGTGAAGACGAAGAAATCGTAACCCTTTGATTTTTCGGCACGTATGGGTGTCGAATTTGATTTCGAGAGACAAAATGCAGCCCAATTCACAATTGAGGTTGCATATGTCGGCGGCCCGTTTACTTTTGCCGCTCGGAATCCTACGACACAGTTATGTATTGGACATTGGAACTAGCCTCCTACTTGGAGGATGCCCCCTGGCCCGCCACGAAAGACGAGTTGATCGACTTTTCAATGCGAACCGGTGCGCCTTTGGAAGTTGTTGAGAACCTTCAACAGCTTGAAGGTGACAACGACTCGTACGAGACAATCGAGGACATCTGGCCCGATTATCCCACCAAAGAGGACTTCTTTTTCAACGAAGACGAATACTAATTCGGCATCGCAAGACGGCCATTGCGCCCTCTTGTCGGCTTGTCTCAATCGACCAGCTCGGAAATTTTTTCTCGATGATCGCGCGGGCCTCGTTTGGCTCAGCATTCAAGATTGATACCTCTCGCACCCCTTCTGGGTACTCGGCAAACGCGATGAGCGGGGCCGGGTATTTTTTTTGTCCAGCTTTCCGGATGACGGTCCCCGGAACACCCGGCTCTGCAAAGCACTTCACGTGAAGCTCGAGGCCCGCAGCCTGCAACGGAAGCACGGTCTTGTGGTGGATGACCCCCGCACCAGCCCGACTCATAGCTAGGGCATCCGCAAAATCAACCTCGTCCAAGCAAATGGCATCTGGCCAAATCCGGGGGTCGGCGTTCATCATGCCGGGGACGTCCTTCCAGATCGTGAGACGATCGGCTTTGACGCCCCGCGCGATCAAGGCGCCCGAAAAGTCGGAGCCCTCGCGTCCCAAAGTCGTTCTGCGCTCGCCCGCCGCGCTCGCATCGGCCGGCAAGCTCGTGCCACCAATAAAGCCCTGCGTCACAATCCAACCCGGCTCAGCTTGAAGCTCGGCCGCGAGCGCCTCACAGCGCCGCTCTGTAGCAGGCCAATCCACAGCTGCTTCGGGATGCCCGCCATCTGTACGGATCAACTGCGAGGCATCGGCCCACCGCACAGGATGCCCACATTTCTTCAAGTAGGCGGCCACCAATAGCGTGCTGAAATGCTCGCCCCAGCTGACCCAAGATTCATATCGGGCCTCCGAGGCGATCAAACCCGCGAAGGCCTCGTCAAGCACCTCGTCGCCCAGGCCCAAGGCGCGCTGCTCCAAACGATGCGCCGCCATGACGGACTCGGCAGCAAGCGCAGCCGGAACGCCAGACAATCGCAATTCGAGCGCACGCTCTAAGGCATTGGTCGTCTTGCCCATGGCCGAAACCACGATCACCATCCGCTCTTGGCCCGGGCCCAGCTTGCCGAGAAGCGCCTCTAGATTGGCAATCGCAGCAGCGTCACGCACGGAAGCCCCACCAAATTTGTGGACAGCAACAGGCGAGTTCGCAGCGGTTTGTGGATTCATGGGCGCAAAGCTAAATTCCAAGTCTGAACTAGGACGCACCAAGAACGCAAAAGGACCCCATGAATTGGATTGATATCATCATCGCCATCCCCATCGCCCTCGCCCTGATCCGCGGAGTTCGCAAGGGGTTCGTAATGGAATTGACCGCGCTTGTTGCCTTGTTTCTAGGCCTTTATGCTGGGCTTCACGGGTCAGATTACGCCGCTGGCAGACTGCACAAGGAGTTCAATGTGAGCGAGCAATTTCTCGATATTTCGGCGTTCGTCGTCACATTTATCGTGGTGGTCATCGCCGTGCATTTGATCGGAAAAACCGTCGAAAAGCTCGTGGACATGACAGCACTCAGCGGAATGGATCGCATGGCAGGCCTGATTTTTGCCGCCGCGCGCGCCATCCTATTTTGGGGAATCGTCCTGGTACTCGTCCGCAGCACGATCGGCACGGATTGGATTCCGCGCGAGCAGATGAAATCCTCCGTACTCTGGCCCTTCCTCGACGCTACAGCCCGCGCCGTCCTTCCAGTTCTCGAAGATTTGGGGGCGGGAAAATGGCTCTAGCGTGAATCAAATCGGCCCCGGGTGATAAATCTATGGGTCAGATTTTCAATTGGCTTCCAGGGTTTATGCCAATTCAGCTTTGAACCGCGCAATTTGCTCGCTCAACCCCGCCCTCCCTTGGCTTGGGGCATTTCTGACTGAGAAGTAATATTTGATTTTGGGCTCAGTACCCGAGGGGCGGGCAGTGATCAGGGCGCCCGTTTCGGTCTCGAGCTGGATGACGTTGCTCGCCGGAAGACCCAGCGCGGCGTTGTCCTTCAAGAGGTCGGTGACGTTGGTGACAGCCTCTCCTCCGAGGGTGGCTGGCGGGTTGTTGCGCAGGCCATCCATGATCTCAGCGATTTCCGCTTGGCCAGTTCTTCCTTCGCGCACGATAGAAACGAGGGCCTCCTGATAATGTCCGAACTGCCGGTGGATGTCGTCGAGACGGTCCCACAGCGTTCGGCCCCTTTTCCACTCGAGGTCGGCGATTTCGGCGAGCATCACAGCTGAGCTGGCAGCGTCCTTGTCGCGGACCGCCTCTCCTATAAGGTAGCCGCAGCTCTCTTCGCCGCCCACGAGGTAACGGCCGCCTGTGACGCCAGGCTGGCGTAGGCTTTCGCGCTGGGCAATGGCTGCCGCAATCCATTTGAAGCCCGTGAGCGTCAAGGCGACGTCAACCTCGAAATGTCGGGCGATGTCTTCGATGAGGCGCGTGGTGACGACCGTTCGGGCTACGTAATCGCCTGGAAGCAAGTCGCCCGATTTGGCGCGTTGCTCGAGCACGTAGTGGACGAGCAGGGCGCCGGTCTGATTGCCGTTTAGAAGTTGAAAAGCGCCTGCGGCGTCTGGGGCTGCGGCGCCCACGCGGTCGCTATCTGGGTCCGTGACCAGGACGAGTTGGGCGCCGGACGTCTTTGCTTGCTTCAACGCCAATTCCAGCGCGTAAGCTTCCTCGGGGTTGGGACTTTTGACGGTCGGGAAATCGCCATCGGGGGCTGCTTGTTCGGCCACTTCGCCCACGTTTCTATATCCGCAGGCCTTGAGTGCGGGGGGAACCGAAACCCCGCCCGCTCCGTGGAGGGCCGAGAATACGATCGGCATATCCGAACCGTTCTCGATCAGGTCCGCGCTGAGGCGTTGGTTTATCAGAAGCTGTCGGTAGGCCGTGTCTTGGGCGGCATCGATGGTGTGGATGCGGGGAGAATTGGATTCAAAGCGCACGTCTTCAATATCTTGCACATTGCGAACGCAGGCAATAATACCCTCATCGTGCGGTGGAACCACCTGCGCGCCGTCGGCCCAATACACCTTGTACCCGTTGTATTCCTTGGGGTTGTGGCTCGCCGTTATAACAATTCCAGCCGCACAGCCCAAGCGCCTGACGGCAAAGGAAAGCTCCGGCGTAGGTCGCAGGGCACCAAAAACGTGGGCCTCGATGCCATTGCCGGCCAAAACCTCGGCTGCCACTTGGGCAAACTCAGGCGAGCGGTTGCGCGAATCATAGGCGATGGCCACGCCGCGGGCCCCGGCGGCAGCATGCTCGCGCAAGTACGCCGCCAAACCCTGGGTGGCCATGGCAATCGTATAGCGGTTCACCCTGTTCGTCCCCACGCCCATTCGCCCACGCATGCCCCCCGTCCCAAAGGCGAGTCCACAGTGAAATTGTTCAATGAGCGGTTCCTTGTCGCCGGCCGCCAGCAAGGCCCGAACCTCCGCAACGGTCTCGGCATCAAAGGGCGCACGCGTCCAGCGCTCGGCCGTCGCCTCGACAAGACAGCGGTCCAAGGCAGCCTCCCACGAAATGGGCGCGCGGCCCAGCGCGGCAAAAAACGGGCGCTCGTCCAACTTGGACCAAGCTGGCCGCTCAGCCGCCGTCGGAAACTCGGCAGTCGTGATGGGCTTCACCTGAACATCAGGCCGGGCGCTCGCCAAAATCCGCGAGGCAAAGGCAAACCAACTCGCCTGGCCGCCATGGCCATAATGGTGCAAACCCGAAATCTCGCCAGAACCCGCCCCAGCGCGACCCGCACCAAGCGCCGCCCAGTCCAGTAAATCCTCGGCAAACACCCCCACATACGTCGGGCAGCCCACCTGATCGGCCACCACTGGGATGACTTGTCGATCTGAAGCCAGCCGCAGCATGGTCGTAAAAAAGTTGCGGCCCGAAAAATCGTAAAGCCAGCCGGTGCGAACGACCGAGGACGATGGACAGGCCGCCAAAACCGCCTGTTCGCCAGCAAATTTTGAGCGGGCGTAGACGCCGACGGGCGAAGTACTGTCTGTCACGGAATAAGGACGCGCACGTGCGCCCTCATCAAGCGCCCCGGCCCCAGAAAACACGTAGTCGGTCGAAATGTGAACCAGCTGAACCCCCAGCTCTTCGCAACAAGCCGCCACCACGCCCGCGCCATCACGGTTAACGGAAAATGCCAAATCAACTTCGCGCTCGGCGGCATCCACCGCTGTGAAGGCCGCCGTGTTGAACACAACATCAGGTGAAAACGCGCGAAAACATCGAAGTACCGCAGCTGCATCACAAATGTCGAGATCCGCGCGAGACAAGGCGCAGACCTCCCAGCCGCGCATAACGCAGGCGGCGGCGAGGCGCGCTCCCAATTGGCCTGAAGCACCCGTAAGTAAAATTTTCAAATCGCCCATAGAAGCGCCTAATTTACACAGAAAGCATGGCATCGACCGGATCCATGCGGGCGGCCTTCAGGGCGGGTGCGAGACCGGCCAAGACACCGGATACCACGGCAATCAGCAGACCCATGATGAATCGCTTGGGGCGCATTTCCAGGGTAAATGAGTCGCTCACCACGTTAACTATCAGCGTCATCGCGCCAAGCAGGGCAAGGGCAAGCAGGGCGCCGAAGATGCAAAGCGCGATTGCTTCTAGCAAGAATTGGGTGAGGATGAAGCTGCGTTTGGCACCCATGGCCTTTTGAACCCCGATGATCGGTGTGCGCTCTTTCACCGTGACGAACATGATGTTTGCAATCGAAAAGCAACCCACGAGGATTGCGAAGGCACCGATAAACCAGACGCCGTAGGCGAGCTGATCGAAAATACTGTCGATAAACGAAGTGAGCATTTGGACCTCGTTGACGGCAAAATTGACCTCGTCTCCCGGGTGCAAACGGCGGATGGGGCGCAG
>CALACF010000319.1 GCA_937890245.1 uncultured Flavobacteriales bacterium | reverse complement strand
GGATTTCTAGGTTCACATTTGTGCGAGCGATTTCTAGCGGATGGCCACCATGTGATAGGGATGGACAACCTGATCACAGGGGACATGCGCAACATCGAGCATCTCATGCCGCACGCGCGTTTCGAGTTCAATCACCACGATGTCAGCCAGCATATCCACATTGCAGGGGACCTCGATTGCATCCTGCATTTTGCCTCGCCGGCGTCCCCGATTGATTATTTGAAAATCCCAATTCAGACGCTGAAAGTAGGGTCACTCGGGGTGCACAACTGCCTGGGCCTCGCTCGGGTAAAGGGCGCTCGGATTCTGGTGGCCTCCACATCAGAAGTCTACGGCGACCCGCAGGTTCACCCGCAGAAGGAGTCGTACTGGGGGCATGTGAATCCGGTCGGGCCACGTGGAGTGTACGACGAGGCGAAACGCTTCCAAGAGGCGATGGTGATGGCCTATCACACGTACCACGGCTTGCAGACGCGTATCGCGCGAATTTTCAATACGTACGGACCGCGGATGCGATTGAACGATGGACGGGTGCTGCCGGCCTTCATCGGCCAGGCTTTGCGCGGCGAGGATCTGACCGTCTTCGGTGACGGCAGCCAGACGCGGAGTTTTTGCTACGTTGACGATTTGGTTGAGGGCATCGTGCGGCTCTTGCGCAGCGAGGAAAGCCAGCCTGTCAACCTCGGCAACCCCAATGAAATATCGATTTCGGAGTTTGCCGAAGAAATTATTGCATTGACGGGAACCGAGCAGAAGGTGATCTACGAGGACCTGCCTGTAGACGACCCGAAGCAACGACAGCCCGATATTTCAAAGGCCCAGGCCCTGCTCGATTGGACACCGAAAGTCGACCGCAGTGAGGGACTCGAGCGGACGTACGCCTATTTCCGCGCCTTGCCTGAAGCGGAATGGTACCGCAGTGCACACAAGGATTTCAAGCAGTACAGCAAGTGAGCAACCTAGAAAACAACCAGGGGTACTTCGCCCACGATACTGCCGTAATAGACGCGGGTGCAAGCATAGGGAAGGGCTGCAAAATCTGGCATTTCAGCCATATCATGCCCGATGCCGTGCTCGGCGACGGCTGCAACCTTGGACAAAACGTAGTGGTTTCCCCGGGCGTGGTTTTGGGGCGCAACGTAAAAGTGCAGAACAACGTGAGTCTGTACACCGGCGTGACCTGTGAGGACGACGTGTTCCTGGGCCCTTCGTGCGTGTTCACCAATGTGACCAACCCGCGCAGCGCCGTAGTGCGCCGCGGCCAATACGCACAAACCCATGTGGGGCGTGGGGCTTCGATTGGAGCAAACGCCACCATCGTCTGTGGCCATGACATCGGAGAATACGCCTTTATCGGCGCGGGCTCTGTGGTAACCAAAACCGTCCCGGCGTATGCGCTGGTGGTCGGGAATCCGGCGAAGCAAGTGGGCTGGATGAGCGCCCATGGTCACCGACTCGCATTCGATGAAGCGGGTTTTGCGACCTGTCCCGAATCGGGGGCGAAATATGAATTGGCATCAACAGGCGTAAGCCTCGTACAGAAAAATGCGTAATCAACGCGACGAAATGAGCGAAGAAAAAGACATGTACAGCCGGCTCCTGAGTGGAGATGCAACGCTGTCGGTGATAGGACTTGGATATGTAGGATTGCCCATTGCCCTTGCATTTGCCAAGCATATTAAGGTGATCGGTTTTGATATTTCGGCCGAGCGCGTCGAGATGATGAAGCGCGGTGTCGACCCGTCTGAGGAATTGGGTGCGGAGGACTTTGAAGGGTCAGACATCACGTTCACGGCGAACCCTGCGGATTTGGCGGCGGCTCATTTCCATGTTATGGCCGTTCCGACGCCCATCAATTCGATGAACCAGCCCGACTTGAGTCCCTTGATTTCAGCGAGCACAACGGTCGGGAATATTCTGAAGCCCGGTGATTACGTCGTGTACGAGAGCACGGTGTACCCGGGGTGCACCGAGGAGGATTGCGTGCCGGTACTTGAAGAGCTGAGCGGTCTGAAGATGGGCGACGACTTCAAGGTGGGGTATTCGCCTGAACGTATAAATCCAGGTGACAAGGTGAACACGATCGAAACCATCGTCAAGGTGGTGAGTGGTTGTGACGCCGAGAGCTTGGAAGTTGTGGGCAAAACGTACGAGCTCGTCGTCAAGGCCGGTTGCCACCGCGCCTCAAGCATCATGGTGGCCGAGGCCAGCAAGATCATTGAGAACACCCAACGCGATGTCAACATCGCATTGATCAACGAACTCAGCATCATCTTCAACCGCGTGGGCATCTCGACACATGAAGTATTGGAGGCGGCCGGAACGAAGTGGAACTTCTTGCCGTTCACCCCAGGCTTGGTTGGCGGCCACTGCATCGGCGTGGACCCGTATTACTTGACTTGGAAAGCAAACAAGCTTGGCTACCATGCAAAAGTCATCAACTCGGGCCGCTACGTAAACGACTCAATGGGTGCTTACGTGGGCAAGCAATGCGTCAAGCGCTTGCTCGAAGCGGGGGTCAATCCATTGGAATCACGCGTGCTCATCCTCGGCGTCACCTTCAAGGAAAACGTCTCGGATATCCGCAACAGCAAGGTCTTCGATGTGATCCGCGAACTCAAGTCTTTCAACGTTGAAACCGACGTGGTCGACCCCTGGGCCTCAGCTGAACAGGTTCAACGCGAGTACGGCGTAGCCATGATCGACCAAGCAGCCAGCGGATCCTACGACGCCATCATTTCTGCCGTAAACCACGAAGAATATGTCGCTTATGGCGCCGAAGACCTCAAGCGCTTGTTCCGATTGGACCCCGGCGTTTTAATTGACGTCAAGGGCATGTTCCGCAACATTTCAGGCCAATTCAACTACTGGAGTCTTTAAATTGGCCAGGATGGACAAGCAACCGAGACAGCACAAGCCGAAAAACCTACTCGTCACAGGCGGCGCAGGATTCATCGGTTCGCACGTCGTGCAACGCTGGGTTACCGGCCACCCTGAGGTCAACGTGGTGAACCTCGACGCCCTGACCTACGCCGGAAATTTAACCAACCTCACGGCAGTCGAACACGCCGACAACTACACCTTTGTCAAGGCTGACATCCGCGATGGTGCGGCCGTGTCAAAGATCCTGCGCGAGCACAAAATCGACACCGTCATCCACTTGGCCGCTGAGAGCCACGTCGATCGCAGTATCGACGGGCCGATGGAATTTCTCGACACGAATATCATGGGGACGGCGACCCTGCTTCACGCCTGCCGCGAATACTGGAAGGATACGGCTGAGGGCTATGCAGGCAAGCTGTTCTATCACGTCTCCACAGATGAAGTCTATGGTTCGCTCGGCGCGGAAGGGCTCTTTACCGAGCAAACCTCTTACGATCCCCGCAGTCCATACTCCGCTTCAAAAGCTGCGAGCGACCACATCGTGCGCGCCTGGTTTCACACCTACGGCTTCCCTGTTGTGTTGAGCAACTGCTCGAACAACTATGGCGCCTACCAATTCCCGGAAAAACTCCTGCCACTGTTCATCCACAACATCGCAAGCGAGAAGCCACTGCCGGTTTACGGCGAAGGAATCAACGTGCGGGATTGGCTCTGGGTCGAGGACCACGCGGCGGCCATCGAGGTCATTCTCCGCGGGGGAGGGCTGGGCGAGACGTACAACATCGGCGGCGAAAACGAGTGGCGCAACATCGACCTGATCCGCACCTTGTGCCGCATCATGGATGGGCGACTGGGTCGGGCACCGGGCACATCGGAAAAGCTCATCTCCTTTGTTGAGGACCGCGCTGGCCACGACATGCGCTACGCCATCGACGCCGCAAAATTGCGCGACGATTTGGGCTGGCGGCCGTCCATCACGTTCGAAGAGGGCTTGGAAAAAACGGTCGATTGGTACCTGGCGAATTCAGATTGGCTCAAGGAGGTGACCAGCGGCGACTATCGCAGCTATTACGCACGCCAATACGGGGATCGCTGATGTGGTTTAGACGGACGAATCCCACGGAACCCGTGGACCTTTCACTGCTCGGAACCGACTTCCACAGTCACCTTGTGCCCGGCGTCGACGACGGGGCCGACACGCTCGACGAGGCGCTCGCCATGGTCGATGGCCTCGTCGCCTTGGGCTACCGCGGAGCCGTCACCACCCCCCACATCTATCCCGGTATTTATCCCAATTCACCGGCTGGCCTGCGCAAGGCGTTCGATCCACTCCGCACGGCAGTCGCCTCGAGCCACCCTGGCTTTGCCTTGTCGCTCGCTGCGGAATACCAAATCGATCCGGGCTTTGTCGAACAAGTCGAAGCGGGCGGCGAAATTTTGGAGTACAACGGGCTGGTGCTCGTCGAGGTGGGCTTTCACGCTGCCCCGCCTGCTGGCCTGCTTGAAGAAGCCATCTTTGCCCTTCAAAAGCGCAACCTCACGCCTGTGCTAGCCCATGTTGAGCGCTACGGGTATTGGCATGGTCAAGACGCTGTAATCGAAGGCATCGAAGGGCGCGGCGTGTTGCTACAAGTAAATGCGGGGTCCATTGCGGGCGGCTACGGTGATCCCGTGCAAGATGCAGCTGCGCACTTGCTCGAATCAGGCCTGGTTTCTTTTCTCGGCTCTGACGCCCACGCACCGCGACATCTCGAGGCGATGAAGGCTTTGCAGAGCGGACAAAAAGGGCGTGCTGGACGCGCCAGTCGGGCACTTCAAAACTGGCTCGCGACATCGAATCAGGCTGCGCTGCTTGCGACCTGAAAGGCTCGAATGACCAGAACAGGTTCGAATGACCTGAAATGCCTCAGCCAACCGCTGCAAGCCGCACCACAAGCCCATCGTGTAGATCGGCGAGTTTGATTTGGCATCCCAAGCGGCTGTTGTCTTCCACGAAAAAGGCCTCGTCAAGCATATCCTCTTCGTCTTCCGATTTTTCGGGCATCTGCTCGAGGTGGGCACTCTCAACGTACATGTGGCAACTCGCGCACAGCGCCATGCCACCACAGGTCCCCTCGACGGGCAAATCCGAAGCCTTGCAAAGCTCCATCATATTGAGGCCCATGTCGATGGGCGCTTCCAAATCGTGCTGAACGCCCTCGCGGTCGATGACGTGAACGGTGATATCTGCCATGGTCAAAAGGCGTTCACGCCATTGACAGTGGTGTACTTCAAGACGTTACTCTTGTCTGGGTGGATGCGCTTGAAAGCACTTTGCACCATGAGTGTCGCCTCGTGGAATCCGCACAAGATCAACTTGAGCTTTCCGGGGTAGGTGTTGATGTCGCCAATGGCGTAAATCCCTGGGACATTGGTCTGGTAGTCAAACGTGTCGACCTCAACGGCGTTCTTAGAAATGTTCAAATTCCACGCACCGATTGGGCCGAGCTTGGGGCTGAGCCCAAACAGCGGAATCCAGTGGTCTACCTCCAATTGCGACGCGCCCTCTTTCTTGTGCTTAATGGTCAGCTCGGCAAGTGCTCCATCGGATCCTCCATTGACGCCGATCACTTCTGCATGGGTCATCAGCCGCATGCCGCCGGCAGCGGCCAAGTCCAATACTTTCTGCACGCTGTCCGGGTGGGCACGGAAGCTATCCCGGCGGTGCACCAAGGTCACTTCTTCCGCAACACCATTGGCCAAATACAGCGCCCAATCCAAGGCGGAATCGCCGCCACCTGAAATCACAACGCGCTTGCCCTTGTAAATATCAGGCTCCTTGATGATGTACTCGACGCCGTGCCCCTCGAAATCAGCAAGCCCCTCAACAGGTGGCTTCCGTGGTTCAAAGCATCCGAGTCCGCCGGCGATGGCGATGACTGGTGCCCGGTGGGCAGTGCCGTGACTGGTTTTTACGATGAATTGGCCCTCCGCATCTTTCTCGATAAACTCAGCGCGCTCGCCCAAAGTAAACCCCGGCTTGAATGGCGCAATCTGCTCCATCAGTTTCTCGATCAAATCGCCGGCCAAGACCTCGGGGTACGCTGGAATATCATAGATCGGTTTCTTCGGGTAGATCTCACTGCATTGGCCGCCAGCCTGTGGCAAGGCGTCGATCAAATGGCAGCGAAGTTTGAGCAGCCCCGCTTCAAAAACGGTGAACAGCCCGCAGGGCCCCGCACCGATAATAATGATATCTGTCTGAATCATAATGTGTTGCTAGGCATATTGACCGCCACCACAGATTTCACTTCCGGCACAGCACGTCGGATGACCTCCTCGACACCAGCCTTCATGGTCATAGCTGCTTGATTACAACTGGCACACGCACCATGCAACTCAACGCGAACGTTCATGTCGGCATCGATGTCGAGCAAGCGGATATCACCGCCATCCGACTCTAAGTAGGGGCGCAGTTCGGTCAAGGCGAGCTTGATCCGTTGGCTTAAATCATCTGACATGCGGTCGCGAAATTACGCTGTTACAGTTTGTTCGTCGCGCTCGAGTTGAGCGGCCACCTGAATTTCCAGTGCATCTACCACATCGCGCATCGCACGGGCCGCCACACTGTCACCCTGCAGCACCACCGGGCGGCCGACATCACCCGCCTCACGGATGTTCTGCTCCAAGGGAAGTTCCCCGAGGAATGGGGTTTTAGACGTTTCCGCGAAACGTTTGACCCCGTCGCGACCAAACAAATGGTATTTGCGATCGGGCAAATCGGGCGGCGTGAAGTATGCCATATTCTCCACCAAGCCCAACACCGGCACGTTCACTGAGTCGAGTCGAAACATTGACACACCTTTGATCGCGTCGGCCAACGCAATGTCTTGCGGAGTGCTCACGACCACTGCGCCACGCAAATCAACGTGAGAAATTAGTGAGAGGTGCACATCGCCGGTGCCAGGAGGCAAATCAACGATCATGTAATCCAGCTCGCCCCAATAGGCATCGGAAAACATCTGCTTCAGCGCCTTTGTCGCCATCGGGCCGCGCCACACAATCGCCTGCTCAGGATCGGCAAAAAACCCAATACTTAAGAGCTTCACGCCGTGGGCCTCAACCGGCTCAATCAACTGTCGGCCGCCGTGTTCAACAGATCCTGGCCGCGCCCGGACAACGTCAAACATAGTGGGCATGCTCGGCCCGTGAATGTCCGCATCAACCAGGCCAACCTTGTATCCGCGCTGGACGAGCTCTACGGAAATGTTCGCAGCCACCGTGCTCTTGCCGACGCCACCTTTACCCGAGGCCACCGCAATTATGTGCTTGACATCCGGCAAAACCTTGCGCGTCTCCTGCGTACGCTCCTTCGAGGGAATTGCCTCGACCTTCACCTGCGCCTTCACGCCGCGCTTATCAAATGCAAACTCCACCGCCTCACGCATCCGTTCACGCGCGTGCATCGCGGCATTGCTCACTTTGACGGTCAGCGAAACCGTCCCCTCCCCGAGCTCGACATTTGAAAAGAGCCCCAGCGTCGCCAAGTCCTTGCCCAAATCCGGCTCCATCACCCCGCTCAATACTTCGCGGACTTCCTCTTGCGTCATAATCATCTGATTTTATGCCAATTCCACCACATCCGAGCACTCGATTGAGGGGTCCCAAAAGTACTTCTCAAAATTCACAATGCAGTGGTTTTTGACGGGGACGCCCTCGGCCTGCAGTCGCTCCTGCATTGTGTCCGGCGTGGGAAAGGCCTTGCGTCCGCTGAGCTCTCCAAGTCTATTGACCACCCGGTGGGCTGCCACCTTTTCGGAGGCGCCATTGAGCGCCCAACCGACCATCCGGCTCGAACGGGCAGCGCCGAGGTATTTTGCAATTGCGCCGTAGCTCGTCACGCGACCCGTTGGGATTTCCCGGACTGTATCATGGACGTTGACAAAGAAGTCCCGCTTCGGGTCCGGCCGATCTTGCCCGGATATATGATCAGACATGCGTCCGGAGGTAGTGGATCTTCCGCCCCTGCTCAAGCCACATTTTCTCGTAGAACGTCTTGACATTGAGCAATTCAGCGAAGTCAGGCTCCACCCGGTGCACCAAATCTCCGTAAATATCTTGGGAAGACTCCTCTATCTCAAAGCCCGCCGCAAGCCAATCCTCATGCGAGCGCTCGTACAACAGCGGGCTGTCGCTCTTCACGTGTACCAGGCCGCCGGGACGCATAAAACCGCGGTAGCGCTCGAGAAAAATCGCGCTCGTGATCCGCTTCGTGCCCTTCTCATCCTTTGGTTGGGGGTCGCTGAAGGTGAGCCAAATCTCGCTGATCTCACCGGCTGTGAAAAAATTCTGAACGAATTCGATGCGCGTACGCAGAAACGCAACATTCTTCAAACCATCGTCATGCGCCGTTTTAGCACCGCGCCAAAATCTGTGGCCCTTGATATCGATGCCAATGAAGTTGCGCTCCGGATGCCTCCGGGCCAAAGCCACCGTGTACTCGCCCTTTCCACAGCCCAATTCGAGCGTGATCGGGTGGTCGTTTCCGAATGCGCGTTCCGCCCATACGCCCTTGTTCACAGAACCGCCGCCCACGATGCCCTTGATATCAGGTTCGTAAACGTTGGAAAACGTTTTGTTATCTGCCCATTTCTGGAGCTTGCCTTTGCCCATTTCGCTGCGAAATTACGGCAGATGTTCGCGCAACGCCCACACCTTCTTTTTGTCGTACTCGATTGGGGCCTGGGCCATGCCACCCGGACCTTTCCGCTGATTTCTCAAGCCGCCGAAATGCTGGGGCGTGGTGAACTTTCGCGCGTCAGTGTCGCGTCTTCCGGCGATGCGCTGGATTGGCTTCGGCTGCATGTAGGTCAATCCCACCCGGCCGTTCTGTGTTTTGAAAAGCCAGGAGCAGACATCCGCTACAGCCAACACTTCAAGCAATTGAAGCTCGTCCAGCTATTGCCCACCTTCTTGAAATCCTTGCGGAAGGAACAGATTTGGTGCCAGTCCTTTTGCTCGGCACATGGTGTCAGCCACATCGTGAGTGACAACTGCTATGGCGGCTTTTTTCGTGATCAAAGCTCCCCTCAAGGCGCTGTGCAGTCGGCCATCATAACGCACCAACTCAGCCCCGCCCTCCCCTGGCCGCTTCGCCGCCTGGGGCGCTGGATTGTGCACCGTTGGCTTGCGCCTTTCCATGAAATCTGGGTGCCGGATTGGGCGAACGTGCGTGCAGGTGCGAAGGGCGGCCTGATGGCTGGCGCCATGGCGGCACCCTTGGCCCGGGATGCTGGGCGCACAACATTTGTCGGGCCCTTGAGCCGGTTCGACCGAGGGGCGGGGGGC
>CALACF010000318.1 GCA_937890245.1 uncultured Flavobacteriales bacterium | reverse complement strand
ATTTCCGCGAAGACCCAGCTGCCTGTGCACGTGGCCGATGAGCCCCTGCGCGCGGTTGCCCGCGGAACGGCTATCGCACTGAAAAACGTGCATCGCTTCTCGTTCTTGATGACCGCTTGATTCTGGAGACACCATGCGGAACCTCGTGCTTCTGGCAATTCGAAACGGCTATGTGCTGGCCGTGCTCGCCTTGCTGGGGATAGGGTTTACAATGTACTTCACGCACCACGGCGCTGGACGGTCGGCCTTTTTTCGGCAGACCGGTTCGATTGCTGGGCAGGTACAGGAGCGGCGCGCGGATTGGGCTGTATACATGGACTTGGACGAGCAAAACGAGCGGCTCGTCGGTGAAGTTTCCCGGCTCCGCATCGAATTACTGAGCTTGCAAGGGCGTGCTGGTGACGCCCGAGGCGACCGGGACTCCACCCGCACTGGATTGTACAACTGGTCTGTGCGCAGCGGCAAGGTGGTCTCTGGACCGGTCGGCTCTGCGCGCCGCTTGTGGCTGGCCAAACCAGGCGCCGACGCTGGCTTGCGACGGGGCATGGGTGTCCTGTGGAACGGCTACGCCTTGGGCGTGGTCCAAGACGTTAGCGATGGCTTCTCGAGAATTTTGCCCTTGCTTCATGTGGAAGGTGGCTGGAGCGGACGCTTGGGCCGCGACGGTGCGAGCGGAACGTTGAGCTGGGATGGCCGCTCGTCTGATGTCATGTGGCTGGGCGGCGTGCCGCGTCACGTTGAGGTCGTGGTGGGCGATACGGTTTTCAGCACAGGGTTTGACGGGGTCTTCCCCACCGGCATTCCCATGGGTGTGGTCGAAGGTTGGACTGGAGCAGACGTGCCGGACTTTGTCGACGTAGACGTCCGGCCTTTGGTGGCCTTCGATCGGGTGCGGTTTGTTCACTTTTTAGAGGACTTGCGCCTTGAGGAACAGCGCGACTTGATGGATCCTGACGCGAACCCACAAACCAGTGCCCAATGATCGCCGCCCGCATCGCCCTCTGGATCATTCTCCAAGCGCTGATTGTCAATGGCCTTCTGTTCTTTGGCGGCGCGGCCGCCCCACAATTACATCTCTTCCCGCTGCTACTCATCCCGCTGCAATCGAACAAATTTGTTTGGCTCGGCGGGCTGGCCACAGGCGGGCTGGCCCTGGATATTGCGCTGGGGACTTATGGTTTGCATTTGCTTGCCGCCACGATATTGGCCATTTGCTTGCCGGTGATACACGGGGCTTTTGCACCCCGTGAGGGCTACGAAGTCAGCGACATGGGCACCGTCTTCGGGCTGGGCCCGCGCTGGGTATTGCTGACGTCTTTCCTTGCGAGCTGGATCTATTGCACCGCGGTCGAGCTCATCTCAGCATCCCAATTCCACCTTTTTGGCGCGGCCACTCTGCGCGGTTTGATCAGCGCGGTCACAACGGCATTGATGGTGGTGGTGCTTCAATTCCTACTCCTTCGCCGGCCTAAACGCAAGCGAAATTGAGCGGGGGCAGGGCGTTGAACGAAAGCGGGCGCATCTGGACGGTGGTCGGGATTGTGTTGACCATCACTTCAATTTTTATAGGGCGGCTCGTTCATCTTCAACTAATCGATAATGATCTGAAGGTGCGCGCCTCGGATTTGACAGAGAATCGAACGATTATCAAGCCGAGCCGCGGCATGATTTTGGACCGCCACGGCGAGGTGCTCGTGGCCAGCGAAGCGGTCTACGATTTGGTTGTGCTGCCACGGGGCTTGGCAGACTTGGACACGGCTGCCTGTGCGGTATGGGCAGGGATATCTCGCGAAGCGATGGATGCCTCACTGAAAAAAGCCCGGCGCTTTTCACGCTACAAGTACACGGCTGTTCGCCGGCGTATCGCCCCCGAAGAGCATGCCCGAATGGCGGCTTCTTTGTATGCCTATCCCGGATTCGAGCTTTGGCGCAAGCCCCTGCGCTCACATCGACATGCTGTGGCCACGCACTTGATCGGCGAGTACGCAGAGGCATCTCGAGACGATTTGGACCGCGACGCCTTTTATCGCCTCGGCGACTTCAAAGGAAAAACGGGCCTAGAGAGCATTTACGAAGAGGCGCTCCGCGGAGAAAAAGGCCGTCGTTCGGTTGTGGTCGACGCGAGGAACCGCGTTCGACAAGTCGGCGTAGCCGCGAGCAAAGACCGGCCCGCAGTAGATGGGCTGGACCTGACCACGACACTCGACCTCGACTTGCAACAGCACGCCGAGCTACTGCTGGCAGGGAAAACCGGCAGTGTCGTAGCGATCGAACCTTCCACGGGCGAAGTCTTGGCCATCGTCTCCGCTCCCTTTTTCGACCCAAACCTCATGCTAGGCGCGACGCGCGGGAAGGCCTACGACAGCTTGTTGCGCGACCCGCAAAAACCCCTGTTCAACCGGGCCGTCCGGGCGACTTATCGGCCGGGCTCAATTTTCAAGTTGGTCCAGGGAGCAATTGCCATGGACGAAGGGGTCATTCACGCCGGCACACGGTTGCCCTGCAACCGCGACCTGATCGGTTGCCACGGTCCGCACACCCTCGACGATCTAAGCTCCGCAGTGGTTCACAGCTGCAATCCCTATTTCTACCAAGTGATGGAGCGCTGGATCAACCACCGCAATACGGGCAGTCATTTCGCAACAGCCGCCGACGGGCTGGACCGCTGGCGCGCACAAGTCATGGCCTTCGGTTTTGGAACGAAACTCGGAAATCGCTTGCGCGGTACTGCGGCCGGAAATATTCCCGCTGCGGCGTACTACGATAAAATTTACGGGAAACGGCATTGGGATTTCCGCACCATTTATTCGATCGCTATCGGAGAAGGCGAATTGCTGACTACGCCTTTGCAAATGGCCAACCTCGCTGCCATTCTCGCCAACCGTGGCTGGTACCGCGAGCCCCACTATGTGAAGGACCTTGGCGGAATTGGCCCGCCCGCTGGCGTAGGAACCCGCACGGAAACCGGCATCGAAGCAGCGCAGTTCAAGCCCATCCTCGACGGAATGCAAAATGTCGTCGAAGAGCAGGGCGGTACCGGCTGGCGCGCGCGAATTCCGGGAATTCAGATTTGCGGCAAGACCGGCACTGTTCAAAATGACCCGCTCGAGGACCACTCAGTTTTCATCGCATTTGCACCGCGTAAAAATCCACAGATCGCCTTGAGTGTGTACGTTGAAAGTGCGGGTTCGGGAGGTGATTGGGCGGCGCCAATAGCAGCGCTGCTCATCGAACAATACCTCACGGGCCAGGTGGATTCAGCGAAGCAGGCCGGCTACCTCGGTGCGATTCCGCCTGCACCAGCGCCTACCCAAGCGCCAGCCCCATGAGCGCCCACCGCCAAAATATCAACCGCAACATCGACTGGGCCCTGCTGTCCATGTTCGCTCTGCTTGCCCTGCTCGGCTGGCTCAACCTGGTGGCGGCCTCCACGGGCCCAGACAGCGAGATCAGCTGGACGCTCGGAACGATGTACGGACGCCAGCTCATCTGGCTGGGCCTCAGCACGGCCGTCGGTTTGCTGATCCTGCGGATCGAGGGCGAATTTTTCCTTCGGACCACCTGGATCAATTACGCGCTGACCTTGGCGCTGCTGGCTGCCGTCCTGGTTGTCGGGCGGAAAGTGGGCGGGGCTCGGTCGTGGTTCGGCTTCGGTGGCTTCGGCATCCAGCCCAGCGAGTTCGCCAAGTTTGGCACGGCCGTCGCCCTTTCCTGGTGGCTGGCCCGACAACAAGGCCTGCACGACATGAAAAGCATGGTTGGCGCCCTGATGATCATCGGACTGCCCGCCGGCTTGATTCTACTCCAACCCGATGCGGGCACGGTGCTGGTATTCGTGGGCTTCGTCTTCGCGCTCTATCGCGAGGGCATGAACGGCTTCGTCTTGGTTGCCGGTTTTTCTGCGCTGGTGATGGTCGTGTTCACCGTCATCACCGGGGCGACCACAGTCCAATACCCATGGCTTGGGCCGTGGAGCGGGATCTTGCGTTTCTGGCTCATTGCCAGCGTCGTTTTCACAGCTGGCGTCCTGGTGGGCCGAAACCTGGTCCGGCCACGAAACCGGCCGCGCATCACCCGAAACCTCATTCTATCAGCCATTGCTGCATTGGCATTCTCAGCCGTATTGCACACGACCATGGCCACGGTGCTCAGGTCGCATCAACGCGAACGGATCCACGTGCTCTTCGGGATCGAGGTAGACAACCCCGACGCCGACTACAACATCCGCAACGCCCGAATCGCAATCGGTTCAGGCGGATTTTCGGGACGTGGCTGGTGCGAGGGACCGATGACGGGATTTGGATTTGTCCCGGAACACGAAACCGATTTCATCTACTGCAAGTGGTCAGAAGAGTGGGGATTTCTAGGCTCCTCCTTGCTGGTGCTGCTCTTCGCAGCGATCGTCATTCGGATATTTTTCATTGCAGAACGGCAACGAAGCAATTTCACGCGCGTGTATGCCTACAGTTTTGGCGGCATCCTGTTCATGCATATGCTGATCAACATCGGCATGGTTCTCGGCCTGGCGCCGGTGATTGGCATCCCGCTTCCGATGATGAGTTATGGCGGATCGAGCGTGCTGGCATTCTCAATCATGCTCGCCGTTCTACTGCGACTGGACGCCGAGCGTTTCAGCGTTTTGCGCTGACTTTCAGAGCTTCAGAGCCCCAACAGCACCTCTACCGGGTCCTTCGATCCAAACAGCATGCGCTCCGGATTCTCCAGCATGTTCTTCACCGCCACGAGGAAGCTCACGCTTTCCTTGCCGTCAATGATGCGGTGATCGTAGCTCAGGGCCACCATCATAATCGGGCGAATTTCCACCTTGCCGTTGATCGCCACAGGCCGCTCAACAATGTTGTGCATCCCTAGGATAGCGCTCTGTGGCGGGTTGATGATGGGGGTCGAAAGCATACTGCCGAAGACGCCGCCGTTGGTGATCGTGAACGTGCCACCGACCATTTCATCTACCGTGATTTTCCCATCGCGCGCTTTGATTGCCAGTCGTTTGATCTCCGCTTCAATTTGAGCGAGGCCCATCGATTCTGCGTTGCGAACCACGGGTACCATCAGTCCTTTTGGCGAGCTCACAGCAATTCCAATGTCCGCGTAATCATGCAATTGAACCTGTTTCCCCTCGATCATCGCGTTGACCATCGGGTAGAGTTCAAGCGCCGACGTAACGGCCTTCGTGAAGAAGCTCATAAAGCCCAAACCCACGCCATGGTGCGTCTTGAAAGCTTCCTTGTACTTCTTGCGAATGTCCATGATGGGCTTCATATCCACCTCATTGAAGGTGGTGAGCATCGCCGTCTCATTCTTCACAGTGACGAGTCGCTCTGCCACTTTCCGGCGGAGCAGGCTCATCTTTTCCATGCGAATTTCTCTCGATCCAGTCCAATTAGAAGCCGGCTGAGCTGGCGCTGAAATGCCTTTTGAGAGCGCAACCACCACATCTTGGGCGAGCACGCGACCGCCGGGGCCCGTCCCTTGAACGGCGCCTTGTCCCATTCCATTTTCGCTCATCAGCTTGGCAGCTGTAGGCGAAGGGTGCCCGGCTGCATGCGAAGCAGCGGGCACAGCAACAGCAGCAGGCGCAGGCGCAGGCGTGGATTTCGCAGCCGGAGCAGGCGCAGCTTTCACAGCAGGCGCAGCTTTGGCCGCCGGAGCCGCCGCATCCGTGTCGATCAAGCAGACAACCGCACCGACATCGATTGCATCCCCTTCCGCTGCCTTGAACGTGATCGTTCCACTCATTTCGGCAGGCAATTCCAAGGTCGCCTTGTCGGAATCAATTTCCGCAATGGATTGGTCTTTGTGGACGTAATCGCCCTCTTCGACGAGCCAAGAAGCAATTTCAACTTCCAAAATAGACTCCCCAGGGCTGGGGACTTTCATTTCTAGAATAGGCATGATTTCAGATTGAGAATACGTTGTTAATCACTTCTTGATGACGAATTTTGTGGACCTGCGGGCTGCCCGTTGCGGGGCTGGCTGAGGCGAGACGAGATATGCAGCGGATGCCATCAGGGCCCAAGCGCCGGATGTGCATCCATGCGCCCATGTTATCGGGTTCCTCCTGAGCCCATACCAATTCAGCACCAGCATACCGCTCAGTCACGGCCTTCAAGGCCTCCGTCGGAAAGGGGTGCAGCTGTTCTAGGCGAACCAAAGCTATGCCGTCAGTCTCGCCTTTTTCGGCGCGGGCTTGACGCTCCTCGAGCATCTCGTAATAGAACTTGCCCGAACACAAAACCACGGTCTTGACCAGCTTTGCCGCCTTGGTTGAGGCCGCCTTGCTGGAAGCTGAGCGCATTGGATCGTCGATGACGGGTAGAAAAGATCCGGTCGCCAAGTCCGCCATCGAGCTAACGGCACCGGGGTAGCGAAGCAATTTTTTCGGCGTGAAAACAATCAAAGGTTTGCGGAACGCGCGTTTGACTTGGCGGCGCAAAAGGTGGTAATGATTGGCGGGCGTGGTGGGGTTGGCCACCTCGATATTGTCCTGGGCGCACATCTGCAAGAAGCGCTCCATGCGCCCGCTCGAATGCTCCGAGCCCATGCCCTCATAGCCGTGCGGAAGGAACATCACAAGGCCATTCATTGCCTTCCATTTGTCCTCACCTGCGCTGATAAACTGGTCGATGATGATCTGCGCGCCGTTGTTGAAATCGCCGAACTGCGCCTCCCAGATCGTCAGTCCATTGGGCGCCCCATACGCGTACCCAAAGTCAAATCCGAGTACCCCGTATTCAGAGAGCAAGGAGTTAAAAATGCTCAACTTGGCCTGCCCCTTCTCGACATGATTCAGTGGAATGTACGCCCGCTCCGTGTCTTCCGTTTTCAGCACGGCGTGTCGATGCGAGAAGGTCCCTCGCTCAACGTCTTGGCCCGAAATGCGGACTGGGTGACCATCTGCCAGTAGCGTTCCGTACGCAAGCAACTCTCCCATAGACCAGTCCAACTTGTTGTTTTCCAACATTTTGATTCGGTTACTCAGCAGCTTTTTCACCTTACGGAAGAACTTTCCTTCGGGCAGGGTGTTCATGCTACGCGCGATCTTGTCGAGGCGCTTGGCGTCAAATTTCGTGTCAACCGGTGCGACCTCGTCTCCTTCTTGCTTGTGGCGATACTTGGACCACAAATCTGCCAAAAAGTTAGTTACATGGACTTTATCTGTCTCCTTTGACTGTACAATCGCGTCGTCGAGCTTCGCTTCAAGATCGGCGCGCATCTTTTCCGAATCTGCTTGGGTCAATACGCCCTCAGCAATGAGTTGCTCCCGGTAGATCTCGCGGGCATTGGGATGGGCCGCAATCGCCTTGTACAGCTTGGGTTGCGTGAAATTCGGCTCATCCCCCTCGTTGTGGCCGTACTTCCTGTAGCCCAGCAAATCGATGAAAACATCTCGGTGCCATCTCTGGCGATATGCCAATGCAATGCGCATGGTCTGCACCACCGCCTCCGCATCGTCTGCATTCACATGAAAGACCGGGCAACGCGTCACCCGCGCCACATCCGTGCAATACGTTGATGAGCGTGCATCGAGGTAATTCGTTGTGAAGCCAATCTGGTTGTTGACAACAATGTGAACCGTTCCGCCTGTCCTGTACCCCTCCAGTTGGGCCATCTGCGCAACTTCGTACACGACGCCTTGTCCCGCAATGGCCGCGTCGCCGTGGACAAGAATTGGGACAATCATATCTTCTGATTTCAAGTCCAAATCGATGCGCGCCCGCACCACCCCTTGCACCACCGGATCCACCGCCTCCAGATGTGAGGGGTTCGGCACCAAGGTGATCGTAACGGGATGACCGCTATCTGCCATCAGCTCCGTACTATGGCCCATGTGATATTTCACATCTCCATCAAAATCCGACTCGTGATCAAAGGCCTTGCCCGCAAACTCGCTAAAAATCTTTTCGTAAGGCTTATTCAAAATATGGGCGAGCGTATTGAGACGACCGCGGTGGGCCATTCCGATAACGAACTCCCGCACGCCCGCCTCAGTGCCAGACTCCACCAGGGCATCGAGGGCGGGCAGCAAAGTCTCACCACCCTCCACCGAAAATCGTTTTTGTCCAACGAATTTCTTCTGTAAAAACTCCTCAAAAACGGTTGCCTGATTCAGCTTGCGGAACACCTGAAGCTTCTCTTCCCTCGAAAGTTTGGGGCGGTTCGCCAGCTCTATCCGCTCCTTGATCCACGCCCAACGCTCGGGCTCGCGGATGTACATATACTCAATACCAATCGCGGAACAATACGTCTCAATCAAGTGATTGATAATCTCTTGTAGCGTTGCAGCACCCAAGCCAATCTTATGACCGGCCTGAAAAACCTGCCCGAGATCTGCGGGGTTCAGTCCGAAGTGTTCGATGGACAGGTCAGGGCTGTAGTTGCGCCTTGCGCGCACGGGGTTGGTCTCAGTAAACAAGTGACCGCGCGTGCGATACGCGTTGATGAGGTCGATGACTTGGAACTCCTTTTGGGCCAAGTTCTGCCCGCCCGTTGAGAGGGCGTCCTCGTCGCCGAACTCTTTACGAGCCAAGTCAAATCCGAGGAAAAAGTGGCGCCAACTGTCGTCGACAGAAGTTGGGTCCTCGAGGAATTGGCGGTAAAGAGTTTCAAGCGCGACCGGCTCAATATTGCTCAGATGGGAGTGGATATCCATGCGTAATGGCGCTTTCGCTGCGTCTCTTATACAAAGATACCGAATCGCCGCCCGCTTAAGACGTGCGGGTTGCGATGTTTTCAGCCAAGTTTGTGAGAAAGCTCAAAGCGTGGTCTGGACCGGGCAGGCCGTCGGAAATTTGGCGCAGCGCATCCGAGGCCTGGGCGACTTCATTGGCTATTCCGCCCTCGAGTGCGCGCGCCGAGCCGTGGAGCTTATAGGCGTCGAGGTAGAACGCGATTTTTTCTTCAAGATCCGACGGCTCCCACTTGCGTGAATCGAGGCTGGGGTCCGCAGCAAAGGCGTGGATTCGGAGATAGGTTTTTTTCTCGGAGAGGATGTCGCCGCCCACTTGTTTTCCCGTTCGTACTGGGTCACCGCAGGCGTCGAGGAAGTCATCCTGTAGTTGGAAGGCGAGCCCCAAATGCAGGCCGAACGAATAGAGCTGGTTGATCGCCTCTGGAGAAGCGGCGGCCGACATCGCGCCCATCGACAAGCTCGCAGCAAGCAGCACGGCCGTCTTCAGGCGGATCAT
>CALACF010000317.1 GCA_937890245.1 uncultured Flavobacteriales bacterium | reverse complement strand
GCTGGAACAATTGGTCGAACTCTACGCGGTTGCGCGCCAATTCCCCAATGACTCCGGCCTGCCCGAGTGGAACGGCTTCGACGCATTCTCCGCATGGGGACAATGTGCATTGGGCGACTTCAACGCGATGGAGAACTACTGGGGGCACAAGGGCTTGACCCCCGAGCTCGTCTTCACGAACCTCCGCCAAATCAAGGACATCGAATCTTGGAGCTTCAACAGCACCGAACTTACCGACGACCAGCAGCGCTTCTTGGCCCAGTGGGATATGCTCGCCCCGCTGATGCTACGCTACACCGCCCGGCTCGACGAATTGGGCGCCGCGCTGCCGGGCCGCATCTTGAGGACTTGCCTCGCCCAGGGCCACACCGCTGATGCTGCCGGCGTGCTCATCGGAGGCTTCAACGCCATGACGCCCGCTGAGAGCAATTTGCTCAGCGCACTTCGAACATCGGGGGCCACTGTGATGTGGGACAGCGACAAGGCAATCGTGAACAGCGTTGAAGTGGGCGCCGAATTCGTGCACACCCACGCGACCGCGCTCGAAAAAAAGGCCATCCCCAACCAGATGCGACACGGAGAGCGCGTCCTGCGAGCCGTTCGCTGCAGCGCTCGTTCCTCGCAAGCCCAATACATCCGGCAACAGCTCGAACAGCGCATGCTGGAAGCGCGCGATCAAGGCCTAGAAATCGACTTCAGCAAAACGGCCATTGTACTGCCCAAGGCCGATCTCGTGCCCCAGCTTTTGCTATCCCTCCCCCCTGACCTCGGCGCAGTCAATGTCACCATGGGCGTGGCGCTGCGGCTGACTCCGATGGCCGATTTTCTCTACCTCGCCCTGGCCCTCGCTGACAACGCGCCGAGCTTCCGTCACGACTTATTGCGCAACTTTTTAAGCCACCCGGTTACCCGCACCTTCTATCCTGCTGTGGTCAAGGAAGAGCCGCGGTGGATGGGGAATGTGAGTCGGCGATTCATTTTCCGGGTCAACGGCGACGACCTGAAGGAGACACCGGGCATCGAGCGGGCATTGGCGCCATGGTTGGCGCTCCGAGGTGCCTCTACAAATACGACGGCCGCTGCTACCGAGCAAGCGGAATTCCTTGCGGCGCTCTGCGATTGGGTCCCCGAGACGGCCTTGAAGAACCTCGACGACCCGTGGTTGGGCTCGGCTTGGTCGGGCCTGCAAGACGTGCTCGCCCTGCATCTCAGACAGCAGGAGCACGCCCCGGAAGAATTGAACTGGCGGGGATTGCGTGTGCGGCTCAGTCGGATGCTGGGTCAGGCCAATATCGATCTGGCCGGCGTTCCCATTGAGGGCCTTCAAATCATGGGCCTGCTCGAGAGCCGAGGACTCGACTTCGACGAGGTTTTCGTGCTGGACGTCAATGAAGGCACGCTGCCCAAAGGTGAGGCGCCCCCGACCTTTTTGCCGCTCGACCTGCGAAGGAACTGGGATCTTCCCGGCCGTTCGGATCGCGACCAACTCTACGGATCGCACCTCATCCGACTGCTTCACACGGCGAAAACCGTTCACTGGGTGCATGTAGACGACGAGCTGGGCGACGCGCAGGCAAGTCGATTCATCCGCGTGGTGGACGCCTGGGCGGGCCGGCACCTGCCCAACCTGCATGTCGAGCACCAGATGATTTCAACGGAGGCGCCAAAATCGCCGCCCACCACGCCGCCCCTGCATTGGAATGCTGACATGAAAAAAGCTTGGGAAAAGCTGATTTTCGGGGCCGATGAAGGCAAGGGATTGAGCCCCTCGGCACTGAATACTTTGCTGGGCTGTCCGCGACATTTTCACTACAAATACATGCTCAAAATGGGCGAGCCGCTCGAGGTGGAGGACACGATGAAACCGTCGACCACCGGCAGCATAGCCCACGCCGTCATGGAGGATTTGCTCAAGCCCATCACTGGGCGGGCTCTCCAAATCAAGGATCTAAAGGATGGGCTCGTCAATCTCGAGCAGCGCGTCACTGCTGCCTTTTTCGATGATGAACGGCAAAAGCAGCGCTATCCAAAGGAGGCGACAAAGGAGGGCGAAAACTATTTGTTGCTGCAGCAGTTGACTGCCGTCGTGCGCAAGTGGATCACCGACGAAATCGACGAAATCAGAAAGTCAGGCGGTGGGCCGACAATCATAGGTGTTGAGCAGAAGTTTTCTGAGCGCGTTGGCGACATCGACGGGCGGGCCATTGCCGTGCAGGGCTTTGTCGACCGGGTTGAGCGCCCCATGGGCCAACCTGAAACTGTGCATCTAATCGACTACAAAACGGGGGCTGTGAAGTCGAGCGATGTCAAATTGCCGGACACAAATTGGGCTGAGCAACTGAGCGAGAACAAGAAGGGGAAAGCAGTGCAGTTGTTGCTTTACGCGGTCATGGCCCACCTCAAATTTCCGGATGCCACACATGTCAAGTCGTCGATTCGACCCGGCAAGTCCAACGCCCCAGGCACCCTTCCGCTACTCGGCGGCGAGAGCAGCCTTGGGAAGGACGGACCGTGGAGCGAGGCTGATTCGTTCGGGCCGTTTCTCGATTGGCTTGGAGAAACGCTGAGGGCGGCGGGATCCGCCGAAAACGTTGTGCATAATCCCGACGCCGCGTACTGCGACTACTGCTTGGGCGTGAAGTAATTTGCCTAGATATTTGGAGTCTCAGCGCCATGTCCGCAGAAAAACCACGCGTTCTTATCATCACCTACTACTGGCCCCCGGCGGGCGGGCCGGGTGTTCAGCGGTGGATGAAAATGAGCAAGTACCTGCCAGGATATGGCTGGGAACCGGTGGTGCTTACACCTGAAAATCCCGATGTTCCAGCCATTGATTCGTCCCTGGTAGCAGACGTCGATCCAGGACTGCAAGTTGTGCGCGCCCGAGGTTGGGAGCCCTACAAGCTATACCGAAGGCTGCTCGGCGGCCTCTCACGCCGGAACACCGGCTCCGGGAAGACCGCCTACTTCACTTCGAATGAGAAACCGGGCTGGAAGGAACTGCTGGCACGTTGGATTCGAGGTAATTTTTTCGTCCCCGATGCGCGGATTTTTTGGGTTCGTCCCGCAGTGAAACGGGCTGTTCAGCTGCACAGTGAAC
>CALACF010000316.1 GCA_937890245.1 uncultured Flavobacteriales bacterium | reverse complement strand
GAGGGGTTGAAGAATCCGTGAGCGGTCAGGTGGCGAAACGCCTTCAAAAAGAGACGCAGGTCGAATTTTTGGCATGAATCCTTGTCCGCATCAAGGAACTGCTGCAGGCCCTTCCTGATTTCTTTGTTCTCGAGTTTGTCCAGTGCGGACACGAGTTCGTTTGTCCGCTCTTCCCACAATTCGTAACTGATGTCAGGGTCGTTGATCCATACAGAACCAGGCTTAAGGGAAAATACACGCTCGAAGGTTTCTAATGCAGTCTCGATGAGTGTGAGCTTCAATCCCACGTAGTAGCCTGCGGTGGCATTTTCTGACATCCCATCGAGCGTGATGGTGCTGAAGGACCGAGCAGCTCGGAACCGGGCCGCCCACGCTCCCAGCTTTTTCGACTCATCAGAGGACTCTTTCTCCTCGGGCGTGAGAGTGGAGATGTAGTCTCCCCAGCCTTTCGGGTAATTCTGATCGCTCACAGGTATCGACCTCATCTTTCTCACTTGGCAACGGTGACTACCGGATGGAGGCCCCGCAGTGTGATTGCCCAAAGGGTACAGGGTTGTTTGCGGCCTCTAAGCCATCCTCCCCTTGCGGCTCGTGAGCGTAATCACGTCAAATACTCCAACGCCACCTGCGCCAAACCTCACCAGCTTCATCGTCGACCTCAACCTCCGAGACCGTTGTGTTTGAGGTACCGAGGTGACTGGTCACTACCCGAATGGGCTTGTTGGGCTTGGCAGCGCGGCTCCAATGAGATGACCACATTGGCAGTGCAGTCATATCGTCCACATTAAGCGGTTGACAATTTGAGGTTCCCGCCCGCGCGGCCATAGAAGCGAGTCGAACTAATGCTCGGAAGTTCCTTGCGCTCGACGTTGTCAACCAACAACGAGGTTAAAGTCCCCTCATGCGTCGCCACCAGGTTGACTTCTGCAAGGGATCGTAATGTGGGCCGGCTTGCACGAGTCTTCGCACGTGGGGAAACAATGAGGAATCCAACGCCCTGAGAACATCTTGATACGGAGCGGCCTCTACTTGGGAGTACATCGACTGACTCCAAAAGCCCCACGTGTTATCTGTTACCCGGGCGATCTGACGGAGGTCCAGCTCGTCTTCGCACAACTGCAGATATTTGAAGATTACGACCCGATCGCGTTCAGAGACCTGCTGGCTCCATACAAATTCCATAGAACGTTCGTCCATCAGTGACCAATAACGCTCCACGTATGCCATTTCGAGGTCGCGGTGCATTTGCCGACTGTGAAACATCAATTGAAATGCCGCAAACGCCACCGCGAACACGGTGATTGCCTGAAGAATTACGCTCCACCACTCGGCTGACATTCCTCACCTCCTCATGGGTCGGTTTTCTCGCGTCACATCAGTCACGAGCAGTCAAGACAGGTACACGAAAAACCTACAGGTCAGGATGCTTTCCGGCGCTGCCGGAACCGCGACTATTGGATGAGTTCCCTCTGTGAGGGAGTTTTCCTGTGAATGCATCTCTTGGTGCTCTATGTCGGGGGAGCGGTATCTTGCCAAAAAAATCCGCTCATGGTGAGGAGACTCTGATGTCACCTGATGTGTCAGAAGCCCGTGCTCAATTCGAAACCTGGGCCAGAGATTACGATCGTGTTTTTTGGTCTTCGACCATTCAAGAGATTGAGGCGAAAGGTGTCCCGGACGACCTGATTTGGACTGTGCTGGATGACAACGATGGGTCATTCATCGTCACGAATGGGGTCGTTGAAGCTGGTCGAATGCCGGTGGTCGGTTACCACGTCACAAGGCGACCGTGGAGCGAAGGCGAAAACTTGGTAATCGTCTCGGATGTCAACGTTCCTTGCACCGTGTGCGCAACAGAGGGAGAACTCGATGGGGAAACCTGTGAGGACTGTGGGGGAACGGGCGACATCTGGATCGACCCCGATGACCACACCCCCACGGACAGTTCCGTTTTGGAGGGATTGAAGTAGTACGCAGCAGAGGAGCCGATATTGCAACTGCAAAGAG
>CALACF010000315.1 GCA_937890245.1 uncultured Flavobacteriales bacterium | reverse complement strand
CGAGGTCCGGGGCGGGGGCGTCGGCATTCCGAACGCTATGTGGACTTCCCGATAAAATCACCCCTTTCCAGACACGTTCTTGCGGATCGGCGGCGGGGTCGGCGGCAAGAAGTTCACGCCAATTTCCGTTGTAGGGCTTGATCTCCGCATACGTGTTCAACTCCCGAACGCGCCGGGCGATGAGTTGCGTGTATTGAGATCCAAAATCTAAGATGAGGATGCTGTCCATTGCTGCGCGAAATTAGCGCCCGATATGGCCAATTCAGCAACGCACTCCACGAAGGTTTTCCCCATTTTCCCCAATTGGCATACAAGGCAATTGATCTTGGCAAGCCAAAGCCCCCGACGCAAGCAATTGATTGAATTGCTGGACCTTCCCTTCATCGTCCGCCCCGTGGATTGCGACGAGACCTGGCCCGCCGAACTGGAAGGGCCAGCCATCCCCCGGCACGTCAGTGAGTTGAAGGCGCGGGCATGTTTGGCGAGCATGGAGGCTGAGATTGATCCCGAGCGAGACGTCGTGCTGACGAGCGACACCGTGGTCCAGCTCGACGGCGCCACGCTCGAAAAGCCGACCGACAACGAAGACGCACGACGAATGCTCCGGCTGTTGAGCGGTCGAACGCATAAAGTGACCACTGCATTCACATTGGCACACAAAAGGGAAATCAAAACTTACCACGACACCGTCGCGGTCACCTTCATGCCCCTGCCCGAGGCCTTGATTGCTCGTTATGTGGAATCTGGCGCACCCCTCGACAAGGCCGGTTCGTATGGGGCACAGGACCTAATCGGCGCTGCAGGCATCGAAAAACTCGAAGGCAGTTTCTACACGGTGATGGGGCTTCCGATGCATATGGTGTTCGACAAGTTGCAGCGTATCTGACTGCATCCTTGGTAATTAGGGCGCCTAGTTTACCGATTACGACAGGATTCGCCCTAAGTTGTCATCGCTTGGGTGGACGGTGCGCTATCAACGACCACCAACAGGCAACCCTCTCGAACGCATGACGACGGCAATCGGGGATCGGGGGTTTTTTCCTGTCGTCAATCTGGTCCCGCCCCGCTCGTCACGGGGTGGGTCTTTTTTTTCCGCTTTATTAGGCCAGTGATTAGGCCAATATCTCCAGGCCCGGCGCCATCGAATCGGAAGACCGCTCCACCCTTCCAATGAAACCTGCCGGGGCATTTTCCCGCTTCAAAAAGGCCTCCACTTCTGCGACCGCATCAGGGCGAACTGACAGCAACAACCCGCCTGAAGTTTGCGGATCGCACAAGATGTCGCGCGTAAAGTGATCCGCTGATCCCCACTGTACTTCACTGCCATACGAGGCCATGTTCCGGCGCGTTCCACCCGGAACAGCTCCTTGGGCGTGGTAATCCTTCAAGGCCGCTGCGTGAATCAGCGGCAATGTCCCCGCTTCGATCAGAAGCCGCACACCCGCAGCCCGCGCCATCTCCAGTCCATGGCCCGCTAGCCCAAAACCAGTCACATCTGTCATGGCGTTCACGCCATCAATGGTGGCCAAACTTGCACCCATTTTGTTCAGCTGCTGCATAGAATCGACGGCGGCCGCTAGATGATTGGCCTGCACAACGCCCATTTTCTGGGCCGTCGAAATCATGCCCACACCCAACGGTTTCGTCAAAAAGAGAAGGTCGCCTGCGGCGGCGCCTTTGTTTCGCTTCAGCTGATCGAGGCGAACCCGGCCCGTCACCGCGAGCCCGAAAATCGGTTCGGGTGAATCAATCGAATGCCCCCCAGCCAGTGGAATCCCGGCCTCCTCACAAATCGAACGGCCGCCCTCCAAAACCTGGCCCGCCACCTCGGCCGACAGCTTGTCAATGGGCCACCCCAGAATCGCGATCGCCATCATCGGCGTGCCTCCCATCGCGTACACATCACTGATGGCGTTCGCTGCGGCAATCCGTCCAAAAGTTCGCGGATCGTCGACAATCGGCATAAAAAAGTCCGTCGTCGAAATCACGGCTGTGCCGTCGCCCAGGTCGTACACCGCCGCATCATCTCGCGACCCATGCCCCACAATAAGCGCAGGATCGGCCTGCTGCGGCTTCAGCCCGCTCAAAATATCGTCCAGCACAGCGGGCGCAATCTTGCATCCGCAGCCAGCGCCGTGGCTGAACTGTGTCAATCGAATCGTCTCTTTCATCTTCGTGTCCTTATTTGGCCGCAGCCATGAGCTCCCCAAAAGCATAGCCTTCTGCCGTGCTTATCAACCTCAACGCGCAGTCCTCAAAACCCACGCCCTCACAATCCACAGAAATACGCCGCTCGGCTTCCGCCCTCTTGTCCAACCCGTGCTGATACGTTGGGTCGTACCATGCCAATGCCATGCGCGCCGCCACATCGAGCTGGCCAGCATCCACAGCTTCACAAGCCTTTTCGAGCCCGCCCTTTCCGTGCAACTCGCCAAGTCGTTGGCCGATGCCCACGAAGCCCTTCTTCAATAGCTCCGGCGAAAACGCGCTGTACATCCGCACCAAATGCTCTACGCGGTCATCCAATGTGCGGACCATCTCCAACGTCGGGCTGGCGATCATGCGCTGGTAAAATTCTTCGGGCAGATGCACTGTGCCGATCTTGCGGCTCTCGTTCTCGACCCAGATCGGACGCGATGGATCGAGGGCGCGCAGCCGCTCGTCGAGCAAGTTTCTAAAATGCTCGCTCGACGGCTGCGCGTGCCCCTCCAAGTTCCCGAACGCCGAACCAAAGTGCCGGGCCATGCCCTCCAAGTCCACAATTTGCCGGCCCTGTCTCCCCAGTTCCAGCAGGGTCTCGGTCTTGCCTGAACCCGTGTATCCCCCGATCCTGATAAGCGACCACTTCCGCCCCATTTGCTCGCTCAGCCCCGCCTTGTAAGCTTTGTACCCCCCTTCGAGCACCACCACCGGAATCCCTGCCGTTCGCAAGAGCCATGAAAGCGAGCCGCTTCGCATGCCACCTCGCCAGCAATAAATGAGGAGGGGCTTGCGCTTGGATTGGCCTTCAAAAATCTCACGACCCCGCCGAACAAAGTCCGCCATCTTCGGCCCGATCAGCTCAAGCCCGCGCTCCACCGCCGAATTCCGGCCCACCTGCTTGTACAGCGTCCCCACCTCAGCTCGCTCCGCATCGTCGAATAGCGGAAATGACAAAGCCCCGGGGAAGTGTGCTTCAGCAAACTCCCCGGGACTTCGGGCATCCAAAACAATGCGTGCACTCGCCTCAGCGAGAAACGCGTCCACCTCGATGCGTCGCTCCGGAATTCCCATGCGTGCGAAGGTAGACAAGACGGGCGCCAGAAGCTGCGCCGCGGACCGTCCAAAATGCGGCCCACATTGTTCCAAGAGCCAGGTAAAAGTTAAAGCCGAAGTTGAAAATATCCATCGTAGAGGTTGTTAGGGGTGATCAGTCTTTATAGTTCAATTCATAGTCGCCTGTTGTCCAAAAGAGCGCAAGCCACTGCGCACCGCATCGGGCGAAACAGGCTTGGCAAGAATGTGGCGGTAGCCCTGTGCCCGCAGTGCGTCCCATTCCAGGGTGTTGCAAAGTGAGGTACAGGCCCACACCGGAACGCCGCGGGATTCGGCAGCAGCTTGAACGCGCGGCACCGGATCTCCACCCTGCACATGGGGGACTTGCTGGTCTAAAACGACCAAGTTCCATGGCTGGTCACGTACGTATCCGAGGGCTTCACCCCCACCCTCAACCAACTCAACCGCGCAGCCCATGCTGACAAAAAGATGACCGAGGAGCGCGAGCACCATGGGTTCATCGTCGAGGACCAAAACGCGGAAGAGTGATTGTGAGGAGAACATTGCTACCCTTCTCTACGTCTCCGTATAATCAAAAGTTTCACGTTATGTAAAATAAATCTTGCCGACTGACTTTGCCTTGAGGCCAAGTTGAGGGCAAACAAAAAGCCGCCTCACCTGAGTGAAGCGGCTTCTTGTCGGGGCGGCAGGATTCGAACCTGCGGTCTCCTGTTCCCAAAACAGGCGCCTTAACCGAACTGGGCCACGCCCCGATCTTCAATTCGACCCAAAGGCCACCCTGAAGAAGGGGCGCGAAGATAGTCAATCATCTTCACGAAGCAATACCTAAACGCCGCTTGTTCTATCGGGATTTTTGCCGGGCGGTTTATCGAGACTGCCAACCAGGCTCCTATCTCTTGCCATGGGTCCAAGCGGCAGGCGTCGGACGTCGATGCGACAGGCGCTAGGCGCCGGAACGCAAAAACGCCCGCTGATGCGGGCGTTTTCTTTCACTTTGCGGAGAGACCGGGATTCGAACTCGGGGACCGATAAATCGGTCACAGCTTAGCAGGCTGTTGCATTACCACTCTGCCACCTCTCCTAAATTGGCCTAAATGACCGGACGACACCGAGGCGTCGAACCCGCACGTGGTTGATTGCGGACGGCAAAAATAGTCAAACATGCGCAGGTATCAAGCAACTTGTTCTCATCTTCGACGACATCGTCAAATACAGCCCGCAGAGTTGATCCCAATCGACCTTTGAATTCCACCAAAGCGATACGTTTCGCAAGGGCGTACACGGGACCAATACATATTAGAAGGGTCTTCACTTAAACGGTTGGTGAGCACAGAACCTGCTGATCCGCCACCGATAATAATAAAATCGTATACCATAAAATCGAGGCTTAGATATTCTGAGCAAATTTACTATGCAGAATCTCAACCAAGAGGATACCTCTAATAGAAAGCGGCAGCAATGCAGGCCGCATTAAAATTGTCCTTTAAAGGCATTCTGCCGATGATTTCCGCAATTACTTTGCACAATGCAGACTTTCCGGGATTTTGGCATCAAAAATCAGCTGCAAAACGCGCTGGATGATCTGGGCTATGAAAAATCCACTCAGATTCAAGAAGAGGCATTCTCGCCAATCAGGGGCGGTTTTGACTTTGTAGGAATTGCTCAAACCGGAACGGGAAAGACGATTGCCTACCTGCTTCCGATCCTGCAAGATTTAAAGTTCTCTGACCAACCAAATCCCAGGGTGCTCATTCTAGTGCCCACCCGAGAGCTTGTGATTCAGGTCGTAAGCCAAATCGAACAGCTCACGCCATACATGTCCTTGAGAGTGGCAGGGGTCTATGGAGGGAGCAACAACATGGGTGTGCAAAAGCGAGCCGTTGCTGAAGGTATAGATGTCATTGTCGGCACGCCTCGTCGACTGTATGACCTGACGCTTACAAATGTTTTGCGCCTCAAGTCCATCAAGAAGCTCGTGATTGACGAAGTTGACATTATGCTCGATTTCGGCAATAAAACGCAGCTTCAGAACATCTTTGACTACCTGCCTGTCAAGCGGCAGAACATTCTGTTTTCAGCCACCATGACGAGCCATGTGGATGCGTTGACAGATGCGTTTCTGGCCAACCCCGTCAAGAAGGTCATTGCAATCAGTGGCACGCCCTTGGAGAACATAAGCCAGTCAAGCTATGCCGTCCCGAACTTTTATTCAAAGGTCAATCTGTTGAACCACTTGCTGCAAGACAAGGACCAGTTCAACAAGGTTTTAATTTTTGTGGCGACAAAGGCCAATGCCGACCGGCTGCTCGAGACATTGGATTTTCAGTCCGAGACCGCTTTGATTCACGCAGGCAAGGAGCAGGGCTTCCGAACGAGGTCGATGGATGATTTTTCAAGTGGAGCCTGTAGAATACTGATCGCTACTGACGTGATCGCAAGGGGGCTAGATGTTGAGGAGATATCGACGGTGATTAATTTCGACACGCCTTTCTATCCGGAAAACTATTTGCACCGCATTGGGCGAACCGGCAGAGCTGAGAGACTTGGAAGTTCAATCTTGTTGTACACGGAGAAAGAGGTGGTGTTGAAAGACGCTATTGAGGGCTTGATGAACTACACCATCCCCTTGAATGGGTTCCCGGAAGAGGTTGAGGTGTCTCACCAACTCACACCCGAAGAAAAAGACAAGCCCGTTGAAACCTGGAGCCAATCAGAGAACAGGTCGGCAAAAAAAGCGGGTGCTTCTTTTCACGAAAAATCCGCGAAGAATAGCAGAGAGGCGGTTCGAAAATTGACCTATGGTGAGACGCTTAAGGTCTTGTACAAAAAGCCGCTGAGGCGGGG
>CALACF010000314.1 GCA_937890245.1 uncultured Flavobacteriales bacterium | reverse complement strand
GCCTGCGTCGTACATGTCGCCGTCGCCGCCCCACATCTCTTCGAATTCGAGTCGGTAACCCCGGGCCAAGCTTTGGTCCTGGAAGAAGATGAAATTGTTGCAGTCGCTGATGAGGTTCCCCGTCGTCCAGTTGCCTGAACCGGTGAGGACCCAAGCGTTCTGGGCGTCGTCGGCATCGATGATGACGAACTTGTTGTGCATGCCAGAGCCGCCGCCGTCGCCGCGCTCCAGCACGGGGATGGCGGGGTTGAGGTCGTCCAAGGCGTAATTGGCATTTTCGCCCTCGGTAATCCAACGGACGCGGACGCCGGCGTCGTGGGCCGCGTTGGCCGCATCGACGAGTTCGTCGTTGTTCGTGTTGTAGACGGCAATGTCGAGCGTGCTCTGCGCCAAGCCCAAGTATGCAGCCAAGGTGTCCACAATGGCGTTGTCGACATTCACCGCGATCTGCTCACCGGCATAGCTTTCGTCCACATCCGAATTGAAGTACACGCGGATGGTGCCCGAGCTCTCCGAAACGGTGGCGTACACATGGATGTCGCTTTCAGCCGAAAATGCATCCGTGGCGCTGATGACGCGCGCGTAGACCATCGATCCGGGGGTGAGCCCTTCGATGGTGGCCTCGTGAAAGTACACGTCGCCCGCCCCTTCAACGGACATGCCGAGGGCCGTGGTGAGACCGTATTCTACGTTGCTGGAAGCGGGCTGATCCGTCGCCCAATGGAGCGTCACGGTGCTGTCGGTCAGGTTGGTTTGTCGGATGCCGCCGAGCGTGAGACCTGTGGAGGACTGGACGTCTGGCAGGGTGCGCGCGATGACGTGGTAGCCGCCCGAGCCGGTGATTGAAATCTGGGACACGACGCCCGTGAGGGTCACCGTGCTCGACGGGATGACCATCCCCACGAGGTTCGAAAGTGGAGCGACGCGCGCCTTGCCGACCGACCAAGCGGCGTCAAGGAAAGAGAAGGGGTCGAAGTCGTTGAAGGTCTCGCCGCCATTCTGGAAGTTCACACCACTTACCTGGACGAGCTGCCCTTCGAGGTCCTCCCCAATTTCGTTTGCGCCGATGGCCAATGGAGCAAGGCTTTCGCCCGAGCCATCCACGCTTCCAGTGGTGACCAATACCACAAGTGCACTTTGCACCTCAGCCAAGACGCCCGTACAGCTGACGGCGTCCCCTTCGACGGGTGCCGCGCCAAAAACGCCGGCCCAGCCTCCGGTTGCGGCTTCATCCAATTTGAGACCGATGCCAGCGGTGCCGTCCTGCATGAAGCGGAGTTCGTCCATCTCTGCGCCGCAATTCACCACACCGCTGATTGAAACAGCTGCCCCTAAATCGTAAGAGCGGGCCTCGGCGATGTCGGCCTGGGCGGAGGTTGAATTGGCATACAAGAAGAAAGCGAGCAGCGAAAAAGCGGTAAAAATGCGGGGCATGGCAGCGTCAAATGTTAAATCCGAGGCAAGGTACACGCGCAGTATTCATTCGGCGGCGTAAATTGCAGCCCCTGCAAAGAAATCATGTTGAGAACCTTTTTCGTAGCCGCCCTGTGGCTGATCTCCGGCACCGCCTTCGTCGCGGCCCAGCATCCATGCGGCCAGCACGCAGCCGATGAGGCCCTGTTTTCTCGCTATCCAGCCGCTCGAGCGGCTGCGGCCGCTGCTCGCATCTTCGAGAAGCAGGACCGTTGGCAGGACGCC
>CALACF010000313.1 GCA_937890245.1 uncultured Flavobacteriales bacterium | reverse complement strand
GAGTCGATCGCCGGCTTTCCAGGGCCGCAAAGTCAGGGGCCATTTCAAGGTGTCGCTGTCGAGTTGGGCTGTGCGCATGTCGGGATCGATGGCGCGTCCTGGGTCGTGCTTGGCGTCGTGCTTGCAGTCGTGCTTGACGTCGGTCCAGGTGAGCAGGGGGTGCGTTCCTTTCAATTCGATGGTGGCGGCTTTGGTGGCAATGTCATTGTTGCCGGGTTTGCTGCGGTTGTCGCGAATGCCTCGCGCGCGCGCGTGAATTTTTATGTGTCCTCTGGTGCGGGAAATGCGATGGCCAGCCGTTTCGAATGCGCTGCCAGTTGTGTTTGGGGCCGAATTCGAATCTGAGGTCAGTGCGAGCAGCGCCTCGACATGCTGGGCGCCAAGTTGGAATTCACGGACGATGGCGTCTGCGAGCAGGCGCGGTGCGGGGCTCGTCTTGAATGCTTCAACAGGAATTTTTCCGGTGGCCTTAAGATGCTGAAGCAGGGGTGCGAATTGGACTTCGATTGCTTTGGCGGCCTCGCCCGCCCGCTCACCCAACCGACCCAGAGGCCCTTCAAACCCTGGCTGAAGATCACGCAGCAATGGCAGCAACTCGTGTCGAATGCGGCTGCGTAAATAATGGGGGTCGGTGTTCGAGGCGTCTTCTCGCCAGCTGTGGCCGGCTTCGGTGAGGGCCGCGATCAGTTCTGCGCGCGGCGTTTCGAGCAGGGGCCTCACCAGTGGGAAGCCTCTTTCATCGCTGCGCAATGCCATGCCGCCCAGCCCGGAGAGGGAGCCCCCGCGCATGATGTGAAGCAGGCGCGTTTCGAGCTGATCGTCGCCATGGTGGGCGGTGAGAACTGCCGCACCGTGGCGCGCCGCAAATTCTGCGAAGGCAGCGTAACGTAGATGGCGTGCGGCTTCTTGAACGCCCTTGCCGCGCTGGGCCGCTTCGGCCGTTGCGTCGACTGCGACCAGATGGTAAGGGCAGCCGAGTAGGTTGCAGATGCGCTCGACAAAGCGGGCGTCTTCTAAGGAATCTTCGCCGCGAAGCCCGTGTTCGACGTGGACCACGTGGAAGTCGCGACCGGTTGCTTGCAAGGCATAGAGCAGCGCCATGGAGTCCGCCCCACCAGAAACGCCCACGATCAAGGTTTGCCCTGCTTCAACGCCGGCACGCTTGAGGGCGTCGGCGACAGACTTGACGATGGCACGTGTGAGCTTCATGGCGGCTGTGGCCCGCTTCAAGGAGCCAATGCTTCGAGCAAGGTACGGGCTTTGAGCAGGGTCTCGTCCCATTCAGCTTGTTGCGCAGCGGCGCACGTAATGGCACCGCCTGTTTGCACGACAAAGGCATGTGTACGGTGGTCGATAAGCGCGGTCCGAATCACCACAGATAGGTCGAAATCACCACCCGGATCGGCCCAGCCAAGGGCGCCGGAATACAGCCCACGTTGGGCGGGCTCATACGTAGAAATCAGTTCCATCGCGCGCTGTTTGGGCGCGCCGGTCATGCTTCCCATCGGGAAGGTTGCCCGCAGAATTTCAGCCATGCCAACTCCATTTCGCACCGTACACACGACCGTCGAGATCATCTGATGCACGTTCTTGAAGCTGTGAACGCCACACAGTTCAGTCACCTCAACGGTCGACTTCTGGGCGACCCGGCTCAAGTCGTTGCGCACCAAATCAGTGATCATCACATTTTCAGCCCGTTCCTTTGGGTCGGCCTTCAGCCTTTCGGCTGCCGCGAGATCCAGCGCGGGATCCGGCAGTCGGGGCGCCGTCCCCTTGATGGGCTGGCTGACCAATCGATCGCCTTCGCGCTTCAAAAACCGCTCTGGACTCGCGCTCAAAATCGCCTTCTCATTGAAGCCAATCCAAGCAGCATGGGGCGGCCGCGTGGCTTCAATCAAGCGCGAAAAAACGGCCCGCTCATTCACAGGTGTCCTCCCTACCAGGGTGTTACATAAGTTCAGCTCATACACATCGCCCCGCTGAATATTTCCTTGCACACCCTCAAATGCCCGTGCATACTGCGTCGGATTCAGATGGGCTTGCGTTGGGGGCAATGGCTGGTCTTCTGGTCGTGCGCCCGGGGCAAACGGCTCGCGGATGGCCCGCTCTGCGAGATCAGCCCAGGGGTGGTCCCGCCCAGCCCAGTTTTCAATGCGGGCTGTCGGTCCCACCCCTTCGAACTTCAAAAGCACTTCTGGCTCAAACCAGTGGATCGCTGGAAATTCAATGGGCGGCGGCGGCAGCCCCACGTCCCAGTCGCACCCCAACATCTCGCGGGGATCGTAAGAAATCCAGCCAAAAGTCCGTGTAGTGCTCGCAGAAATAAAAGCCTCGAGGCCTTCGAACCCACCTTCGCGGCCTGCATTCAAGGTGAGACTGCGCCGAGCGCCCACAGCCAAGAATCCGGACGGCACATCGCCCTGGGCGTCGAGCAGCATAAACGGCCCCCCGGCACCAGCCCCCAGCGCGGCCCGCAACGGCCCCAAGTCGGGCAACAAAATTTTTGCTCGCCCTGGCGACATCGCTTCAGCTTGCTTAAATGTGCAAAGCCCGGTCGCCTGTGGCGGCCAAAGCAGCTTCCTTGATCGCCTCAGAAAAGGTCGGGTGCGCGTGGCACATGCGCGAAACATCTTCTGCTGTTGCACGGTAGGTCATGGCGACCACGGCCTCGTGGATCATGTCCGCGGCCCGCGCACCCACCATATGAACGCCGAGCATCTCGTCGGTCTCGGCATCAACCAAGATCTTGATCAGCCCATCGGTGTCCATACTGACCCGTGCACGTCCGCTCGCTTTGAATGGGAAACTGCCCGCGCGATAATTCACGCCTTCCGCCTTCAATTCCTCTTCCGTCTTGCCCACGGCAGCCACTTCTGGCCACGTGTAAACCACGCCGGGGATCAAATTGTGGTCGATGTGCGGCTTCTGTCCGGCCATGTGCTCTACCGCGTACACGCCTTCTTCCTCCGCCTTGTGTGCCAACATAGCCCCGGCCACCACGTCGCCAATCGCATAAATGTTCGGCACCGAGGTTTGCAAATCTGCGTTCACTGGGATCCGTCCGCGTTCGTCCAAAGTGACGCCCACAGATTCCAGGCCGAGTCCGCCCGTGAAGGCCTTGCGACCAACCGCCACCAAGCAGTAGTCCGCTTTGAATGTCTTCTCGACGCCCTTCTTGTCGTCGGCGATCACCGTGACAGAGCGCCCCGTGCCCGCAACGCTCTTGACGGCGTGGCGCAGATGCAATTTTATCCCGAGCTTCTTGAGCGAGCGTCCGAGTTCCTTGCCAAGGGTCCGGTCCATCGTGGGCAAAATGCTGTCCTGGTACTCAATGACGTGGACTTCGGTTCCGAGTCGAGCGTAGACCGATCCGAGCTCTAGCCCGATCACGCCGCCGCCAATAACCACCATCGACTTGGGAAGCTTTGTCAAGGACAGCGCCTCGGTTGATGTGATGATGCGCTTGCCGTCTGGTTTGGCAAAGGGCAGGTCTGAAACGACGGAGCCCGTGGCGATCAGGATCTTGTCGCCGCGGTATTTTTCGTCGCCAACCGACACTGTATTGGCATCCACGAGAGCGCCCGTGCCCTTCAAAACGTCGATGTTGTTCTTGCCCATCAGGTAATCGATGCCCGCGACGGTTTGGTCGACCACTTCTTGTTTGCGGGCGATCATGCGGGGGAAATCGAGCTGCAAGTTGGCGACGTCGATGCCGTGTTCGGCGAACTGATGCTGTGCTTTGTGGAAGTTTTCCGAACTGTCTAACAGCGCTTTAGAGGGGATACAGCCCACATTCAAACACGTCCCACCGAGCGAGGCGTTCTTTTCGACGAGGGCAGTTTTCAATCCGAGTTGGGCTGCGCGGATGGCCGCGACATAGCCGCCAGGCCCGGATCCAATGACGATGAGATCGTAATTTTTCATGATTGTGATTCCGCCGCAAAGGTAGTCCGCGCGTGATGCCTTTCCTTTGCCGATTGCGCGGAAGATTTTCAAATCCCCGTTCCGTGCGACCCCGCCCATGTGGACCCGATTGGCAACGTTTATTTTGCGCAGGCGCGCACCCCTCCTCATTGCCCTGGCCATACTGACGGTGCTGATGGGGTGGAAGGCCCAGGACGCCCGCCTGATGTACAAATTTGGCGGACTGCTCCCGGCAGACGACCCAACTTTACTTGCGCACGAGGAGTTTTTATCCCAATTCGGACGAGAGGACAACGTCGTAGCCCTGGGAATTGATGGCCAGGCGCTTACAGAACTGTCTGTTTTTCAAGCTTGGTGGACCCTTGAAAAAGAACTGGAGGCCTTGTACATCGAGGTTGATTCGACAACGGCCGCAGGCACGTTGACCCAGCATATTACAGTGGCGGATAGCATCTTCGGCATTCGCAGTGCGGCTGTCCTGGTACGTGATGATGAGCAGAAACGGTTTCTGTTTGAGCCAGTTGTCTCTGCGCTACCACAGACACAATCGGAGCTCGACAGCGCCTTGGCATATTTGCGCAATCAACCATTTTATGATGGCTTGCTGTATCACAGCGACAAAGACAGGTCAAATGTCAGTGTTCAATTGATCTATGTAAGTCCAGACCTGTTCAATTCTGACAACCGCAGCAAAAGTATTTTTGTGTTGGTGAACGCCGTCAAGCGCTTTGAAAAGCAGACCGGGCAAGACGTCCACATCAGCGGCTTGCCCTTTATCCGCACGGAGGTTACCGAGCTCATCAAGGGCGAACTCAGCTTGTTCGTTCTCCTCGCCGCAGCGGTCACCGCCTTTCTTCTCCTGCTGTTTTTCCGCAGCTTCCAAGTGATGGTCGTCAGCCTGATTGTTGTCGGAACTGGGGTCACCTGGTCGGTTGGCACAATCGCTTTGTTTGACTATCCAATCTCGGCGTTGATGGGTTTGATCCCCCCGCTTATGATTGTCATCGGCGTCCCCAATTGCATCTATCTGCTCAACAAGTATCATACTGAGTATAAGCGACACGGGAACAAGGCGCGGTCACTTACGCGCGTGATTCAAAAGGTCGGCAACGCCACCTTCATGACGAACACGACCACCGCCTTGGGCTTCGCGGCGTTCATCTTCACGGACAGCGACGTCTTGCAGCAATTTGGCGTCGTGGCTTCGATAAATATTATGGCCGTCTTCGTGATCAGTATCCTGGTCATTCCCGCGGTGTTCAGCTGGCTGCCTGCTCCCAAGGGCCGCCAGATTCGCCACCTCGATAGGCAGTGGGTCTTCAATGTGGTTTTGCGCCTGGAAAAACGGGTGCTCAACCACCGCCGCGCCGTGTATTGGACCACTGTGTTGGTCTTGATTGTCGGGATTTACGGCATCACACTGGTACGCATCACGGGCAACATTGCCGATGACCTGCCGAGTGAGGACGTGATCAAACAGGATTTGCGCTGGTTCGAAACAGAGTTTGGCGGGGTGATGCCTTTCGAAGTGGTGATCCACACGGACCGCCCAGGGACCGTCACGCAATTGGCCTTCTTGAAGAAACTCGAACGGCTGCAGGCCGTTCTCGCCACGGAAAGCGACATCTCCAAATCGGTCTCGCTTGCCGATGGGTTGAAACTGGCAAGACAAGGGTTTTACCGGGGGGATCCGACAAAATATGGCCTGCCCAATCGCCGGGATCAGAGTTTCATGGCGCCATACCTTAAATCGGATATCGGCCTCGGCGGCCAATCCCGTTACATGGACGAGCAGCGGACCCGAACCCGCGTTTCAGCGCAGATTGCAGATATCGGCACCCAGGAAATGGAAGCCCTCCTCGGCCGATTGCGCCCCCAGTTCGACAAGATTTTCCCGCCGGAAAAGTACCGCGTGGTCACCACCGGCACGAGCGTCGTCTACGTTGAGGGCACAACGTATCTGGTGCACAACCTGTTCACCTCGTTGGCGTTGGCCATTTTCGTGATTGCACTGGGCATGGCCATCTTGTTCCGCAGCGCGCGCATGGTGGCCATTTCTCTGCTTCCGAATTTGCTTCCGCTGGTCTTTACAGCGGCCGTGATGGGTTTCGCCGGGATCGGGCTGAAACCGAGTACGTTGCTTGTGTTCTCCATCGCGTTTGGCATCTCCATTGACGACACGATTCACCTCTTGGCCAAATACAGGCAGGAGCTCGACCTGAAGGGTTGGAATATGCGTGAGGCGGTGCTCGCTGCGGTTCGCGAGACCGGTGTCAGCATGATGTACACGTCGATCGTGCTGTTCTTCGGTTTCCTCATGTTCGCCACTTCAGACTTCGAGGGTACGCGGGCCTTGGGCGTGTTGGTGAGCGCCACATTGCTCGTTGCTATGCTTGCAAATTTGGTGCTGCTTCCCTCGCTTTTGTTGGGCTTTGAGCGGTATATTACGGTGAAAACTTTCCACGAACCACTGCTTGAAATCATCGACGAGGAGGAGGACGTGGACCTCAAAAATTTATGGGTGCGGAAGCGCTCGGATCACGAAACCTGACCCCGGTCAACCAAGGCACGTCAAAATGAAAGGCATTGTTCTCGCCGGTGGAAGCGGCACGCGGCTCTCCCCAATCACGCAGGCCATCAGCAAACAGTTGATGCCAATCTATGACAAGCCGATGATTTACTATCCGCTGTCAACCCTTATGGTCAGTGGAATCCGCGAGATTTTAATCATCTCTACCCCGCATGATTTGCCGGGCTTTCAACGGCTGCTCGGGGACGGCTCACAATGGGGCTGTAAATTTTCGTACGTTGAGCAAAAAGTGCCCAATGGTCTGGCCCAGGCCTTCGTGCTGGGCGCAGATTTCATCGGTGACGACAAGGTGGCCTTGGTCTTGGGCGACAATATCTTTTATGGCCGTGGTTTCGGCCGCGTGTTGCGCGAGAATACGGACGTCGAGGGCGCCATGGTTTACGCCTATCACGTTGCGGATCCCGAACGCTACGGTGTGGTGGAGTTCGGAGATGACGACCGGGTCCTCAGCTTGGAGGAAAAGCCCGCCGAGCCGCGTTCGAGTTACGCTGTCCCTGGCCTCTATTTCTATGACAATGAAGTCGTAGGGATTGCGAGAAGCCTCGAGCCATCGGCCCGCGGAGAGTACGAAATTACCGACGTCAATCGCGCCTACCTCGAGCGTGGAAAGCTCTTTGTGAGCAAGCTCGACCGCGGGACAGCCTGGCTGGACACCGGCACGTTTGCCTCCATGATGCAGGCCGCACAGTACGTCCAAGTGATAGAGGACCGCCAAGGCTTGAAAATTGCCTGCCTCGAGGAAGTGGCGTGGCGGATGAACTTCATCGATGATGCGCAATTTGCCGCGTTGGCTGAGCCGCTGATGAAAAGCGGGTACGGTGCTTACATTTTGAGCCAGCTCAAAGCGGGACGATGATTTCTTCTGAATCGACTGCAGGCGCGGGCTTGGCGCACGCAGATTACG
>CALACF010000312.1 GCA_937890245.1 uncultured Flavobacteriales bacterium | reverse complement strand
GGGATTGACGACCTGCATCCGCTGGTTCATGTTCGAAATGCTGTGCGGCATTACCGTGATTCGATGTTGACGAGTTTGGACATTGCTCGGCACATGCGGATTTCTGAAAACCAGGCACATATCATGCTTATGCACCTGGCCCAAGCGGGGTATGTGGACATGGACATCGAAACGCGGTGGGTGCAGGTGCAGGAGAAGCTGTTTGACCATTTGAAGAACTATGCGGGCCGGCGCGACTACGATGTGCTGCATTTCAAATCGCATGCGCGTGGCCGCAACGGCTTCATCAGCCTTCTCAATCTTCAGATGCTATTGGAGGGGGTTGACCGCGTGCTGGTCAGCAGCCGGCGCAATGTGTTGATCGAACCTTTGGCAGGCCGCGTTGAAATTGGTGAGGACCGTGATTTTGATTTTGGCGGGGTTTTGCACGCGGGAAATTTACAGTTTGAAGGATCGGACTATCACTTTGATTACGAGACGTTCACGGTGGAGTTGAACAACGTTGAAACCTGCAAGTTGCGGATGAGTGATGAGGAGGATTTGGACCCGTATGGGCGGCCTCGCAAGAAGCGGATTCGCAACGACTTGTCAGAGGTCAGTGGTACGCTCCGCATCGATGCACCCTCGAACCGCTCGGGTTGGCGCGCCGCATACTACCCTGAATATCCGATACTCAAGACGGAGGGGACATCTTATGTTTACTGGGATTCGCCGCAGGTGCAGGGCGGTGCGTATGCGCGGGACCGGTTTTATTTTGCCACCGAAGCCTTCAGTTTGGACAGCTTAGATGATTTGGGACGTGATGAGTTGCGCTTTCAGGGCGTGCTGAATTCTGGAGGCATTTTGCCGGATATCACCCACGAGTTGGCTGTTATGGAGGACATGTTCCTCGGATTTGAGACGGCAACGGATCCGGGTGGTTGGCCTTTGTATGGTGGCGCGGCGCGTTATGACCAGGAGGTAAGGCTCGACGGTAAGGGGCTTCAAGGTGGCGGCCGCATCGACTTTTTGACGGCGTCGGCAACGGGTGACCGGTTCACGATGCTGCCGGATTCTACGACGGGTGTTGCGCATACGTTTGCCAATTCCACTTCGGCTGGGCCGCCCGAAACGCCGGCGGTGCAAGGTGTGGGAGCGTTCGTTGCGTTCCATCCTGCAGCCCGTAGGATGACAGCCACGAGTCAGGGTGAGCCGCTTTCGTTTTTTGCTGGAGAATCTAGGTTGAGCGGCCGATTGGACTTGGGAGATGGCGGCATAACCGGCCGCGGGATCATGGCGTTTGACCAGGCTGAATTGGCATCGGGACATTTTGACTATGCGCAGCGAAGCATGGTAAGTGACACAGCGGCATTCGAACTCATGGGTGGGGAGGGATTGGGGCTGGCCTTCCGTACGGACAATGTCCACGCCGTCATCGACTTCGACGCGCGAATGGGCGATTTCGTGGCCAACGATGGGGAGACCCGCATTGAATTGCCTGCAAACCAATACGCCTGCTTTATGAACCGTTTCAAGTGGTTTATGGACGAGGATCAGCTCGAACTTTCGAGCGATCGTCCGGTCGATACGGACTTTGTTATTAACACAGAAGGGCAGGAGGCCGCGGCCAATTTCGTCTCCCTTCGCAAGGACCAGGATTCGCTTCGTTTCTCCGCGCCCAAAGCGATTTACGACGTGGCCGAGCAGGTCTTGGCCTGCGAGCAAGTCCCCTACATCCGGGTGGCGGACGCCTTGGTTTTGCCCGACTCAGGGCGCGTGGTGATCCGCCGCCGAGCAGTGATGGACGTCTTGGTCTCAGCTCAGATTATTGCCAATGAAGCCACGCGCTACCACAAGATGTTCGACGCACGCGTAGAAATTGAAGGGCGTTACATGTACCGTGCTGAGGCGGACTACATATATAAGGACGAGAATGACCTGAACCAGGTCATCCACTTTACTGAAGTCCGGGTGGATACGAGCCGACAAACAGTGGCCAGCGGCTTGGTGAATGCGCGCGATGACTTTTCACTTTCACCCTTCTTCGGTTTTTCCGGTGAGGTTGTGTTGGCAGCAGGCCGAGCGCATCTGCAGTTTATCGGGGGTGCAACATTGCTTGCGGGATGTCCTGAAAGTGATGCGATGCAGATTGCCTTTGATACGACCATTGACCCGACTGCAATTTTCATTCCGATCGACACAATGCTGCGGGACGTGATGCAGAGCCATCTTGGTGCGGGATTTTTCTTTCGCGACCCGTACGATCCAGGGGGCGGTCCGTACCCCGCTTTTGGCGACCGACTTCGCGGTCGGGAAGACAAGCGCTTGCTGACCGCCGTGGGCGAACTACATTTTGACAAGCGCCGGGGCGCCTATCTGATCGGCCCCCGGGACAAGATGCAGCGCTTTGATTTGCCGGGCAACCTGATTGAAATGAAGCAGGCGAGCTGTGAGGTCAATGGCTATGGATCGCTTGACTTCCCCTTCAAGTTCGGCCTGATGAACGTCAAGGCAGCGGGCGCGGTTTCGGGCTTCACCACGGCCAGCGGCATGACATCCGACATGAGCATGGCCTGGGATTTCCCGTTCGACGACGGTGTGTGGAAATTGCTTGCCGAGACCATCAGCAGTTGGCCCACCGCCGAGCCGCTCGATATCGGCAGCACGACCTGGGAAGCAGACCTGCGCCAATGGCTTGGCCTTGAGGGCGCCGATAAGGTCTGGGGCGCCATGACGATGCTGGGGACCTTCAAGAAAACGCCCGAGTCCATTCAGCATCGCCTCTTGCTCACGGGCATGAATATGGTGTGGGACCCGAGCGAGGATGCATTTATTTCTACAGGTGAGTTGGGTTTGGTTGGCATGGATAAAATGCCGGTTTTCAGAGAATTGAAGGGCAAGTTGGAAATGTCCACTGGCCGCGGCGGAGACCGCGTGAGACTCTACCTGCACATGGACGATGACAACTGGTACTTCTTTGATTACCGCAATGGCATCATGAATATTTCGACCACCGACCAACAATTTATTGACGCCGTGGTTGCCATCAAGTCGGACAAGCGTAAATTTAAAACTGAAGCCGGCCGATTTTCATACCAAATGCTCCCAACCGCTTCCCGTCGCAACGAATTTGTCG
>CALACF010000311.1 GCA_937890245.1 uncultured Flavobacteriales bacterium | reverse complement strand
CTCGGCATCCCCCTCAAACACCGTTATGTAGAGCTTGTCCGGGTCAATTCCATATACCACTGTGAGCAGCTCCCAAGCCCAATCAATCGCCTCCTTCTTGAAGTAATCGCCAAACGACCAATTGCCCAGCATCTCGAACATCGTGTGGTGGTACGTATCCACCCCAACTTCTTCGAGGTCGTTGTGCTTTCCACTGACGCGCAGACATTTCTGGCTGTCCGCGACGCGGGGTGAAGACGCCGGCCGGTTCCCCAGAAAAATGTCTTTGAACGGGTTCATTCCGGCATTCGTAAACATCAAAGTGGGATCGTCCTTGAGGACCATCGGCGCACTGGGAACAATCTCGTGGGATTTACCCTCGTAGAACTTCAAGAAGGCGCGGCGGATGTCGACTGATTTCATGGCTCGCAAAGTTAACCGGCTGGCCCGTACTTTTGCCGCTGGATTTTCCACATGCGCAAGCACCACGTACATTTCAACCACGACAGGCTCACAACCGAGGTCGTCCCTTACTCTCTGGCGGACTACGTCCGTTGGATTGCCCTGCGCTTGGGCGTGATTTTGGGGATTGCGATCGGTGCTGTTTTCGTCTTCGACACCTTTTTTGACAGCCCTAAAACGCGGCGTCAAGCAACGGAAATTCAGTTCCTCCAAAGACAAGTCGAACAGATGGACGGTCAAATGGAGGTGATTGAGGGCGCCCTCTCCGAGTTGGGAAACCGCGACGAGGAAATCTACCGGAACATCTTTGGTACCGCCCCCTACCCCGCGCACCTTCGCAACCCCGGCATGGGCGGATCCGACCGATTTCGCGACTTGCGCGGCCATGACCAGAGTGAGGTCGTGATCGAATTGCGCGAGAAAATTGGCATCATAGAACGGCGGATCATGGCGCAAGACGCTTCCTTTCAAGAGCTTGCCGCTCTGGCGCGGGACAAGGAAGAGATGCTGCGATCGATTCCGGCAATTCAGCCCGTGCGAAATAGCGACCTCAAGCGGATGGCCAGCGGATATGGGATGCGCTTCCACCCAATTTACAAACGCCGAAAAATGCACTACGGCATGGATTTTTCCGCGCCGACAGGGACGGAGATCTTTGCGACAGGCGACGGCGTCGTGGTGGAGGTTCGCAAGCGTTACAACGGGTTTGGTTGGCATATCCGCATCAAACACGGCTTTGGGTACGAGACTTTGTACGCGCATATGAGCAAGATGCTGGTGCGCAAGGGGCAGAAAGTCAAGCGAGGAGAGGTGATCGGACTCGTCGGGAATTCGGGCACTTCGGTTGCGTCACATCTACATTACGAGGTGAGGAAGGGCGACCGTCGGGTGAACCCAGCCCACTATTATTTCAACGATCTCACGCCCGAGGAGTACGAGCAGTTGTTGATCATGAGCGACAACCCGGGGCAGAGCTTCGACTGAGACCGAGTTGCAACTTCGCGCCACGTGTTGCATCTTAGGGCACCGTATGTCAAACAACACCAAGCGATACCAAAGCATTTCTGAAGTGGCCGCCCAATTCGGGGTGAACGCCTCCTTGCTTCGCTATTGGGAAAAGGAGTTTCCGACGCTCAGCCCGAAGAAGCACGGCAGCGGAAAACGCGGCTACACCGCCGCTGACATCGATACCATTGAGGCGATTCACCACTTACTCAAGGGGCGAGGCTACACGTTAGAAGGCGCACGCAAGGCGCTTCGGAGTGAATTGGCCGCGCAGAAAACCGAGCGGGAGCTGTTCGCAAAGATGCGCAGGATCCGAGATGAGTTGGTCTCGATTTCCGACGAGCTCTGAGCCCTTGCTGACCAGCGCTAAGCCTTTACTTCAGCATTCTCCAAGTACTGAACGTACGACGTGACGCCGTCCTCTAAACGAGTGAAGGGCCGGTTGTATCCGATCGCCTGGAGCTTAGACATCTCAGCGCGCGTGTAGTATTGGTACGTATCGCGTATGTCAATTGGAGTGGGGATGAAGGAGATGTCGGCGGGCAGGTCGAGCGCCGTAAAAACTGCTGTCACCAGGTCAAGGAAGCTGCGGGCCGTGCCGCTTCCAAGGTTGTACAGGCCGCTGTCCTTCCGGTGGTGCATCAAGAAGTAACAGACGTCGACCACGTCGCCGACATAGACAAAGTCGCGGGACTGGTGCCCGTTCTCGACGCCGTCTCTGTGGCTGGCAAAAAGCTTCATGGCGCCCGTTTTGCGGATCTGCTTGAAGGCGTGTTGGACGACTGACGCCATCCGCCCCTTGTGCTGTTCGCCTGGTCCGTATACATTGAAGAACTTGAGGCCCGCCCAGAAATAAGGTGCGCGGCCAGCTGCTTCTTCGTCGAGGGCCCATACATCGAAGTCTTGCTTGCTGTCTCCGTACGGGTTGAGCGGCGTCAATTTCTCTACTACACTGTGGTCGTCAACATAGCCGTGCTCACCGCCCCCGTATGTTGCCGCGCTCGAGGCATAAACCAATGGAAGCCCGTATTCAACGCACATGCGCCAAACCATTTTTGAGTAGTCCAAATTCAAACGGTCAAACAAATCTCGATCCTGCTCCGTGGTGTCAGTGCGGGCTCCAAGATGGAAAATGAACTGGACCTGGGATTGATTGGCATGGAGCCAAGCCTCAAAATCATCGCGTTCAATACGCAAAGAACACCGCAAGTCCTTGTGATTCTGTTCCTTGTCAGGCCGGGCAATGAAATCATCCACCAAAACCAAGTCGACAAAGCTCTCCGCATTCAATCGGCGGGCCAAGGCGCTGGAGATAAATCCGGCCGAACCAGTAATCACAATCATAGGGCAAAGTTAGCCGAGAGCGGGCGCGCTCGCACTACCTTCGCCCCCCCGTTATTTCACCAGCTTCCGCATCTACATGAAACAGGTCTACATCACACGCCGCGCGCGATTTAACGCCGCCCACAAGCTCTGGAATCCAGGGTGGAGCGACGAGAATAACATCGACGTTTTTGGAAAATGTGCCAATGTTAATTGGCATGGTCACAACTATGATTTGCACGTGACCATTAAGGGGGTGCCCCATCCGGACACGGGTTTCTGCATGAATTTATCCGATCTCAAGGAGCTGATTCGCATCCGCGTCGAAGAGCCTCTCGATCATCGCAACCTCAACCTCGACGTGCCTTGGCTCGCGGGCAAGATGACATCCACAGAGATCCTGATCATCGAAATTTGGGAACAGCTCGAAGAGGCGATTTCCGAGAAGGGCAGCACCTTGCACAAGCTGCGCCTTTACGAAACAGAGAACAATTACGCTGAATATTACGGCGGAGAATAGGCCCAATCAACCCACAATTACGCATCACCATGAGCCTATACGAGCGCAAAGAAGTCTATGATGAAGCAGCCATCGAGAAGATGTCTGCCAGCTACAAATCGGTGCTGGACGTCATTGGCGAGGATCCCGAACGCGAGGGGCTGCTGAAAACGCCGGAACGCGCCGCCAAAGCAATGGCCTTTTTGACGAGCGGCATGGATGTGAATCCGAGCGACATCTTGAAGTCTGCCATGTTCGAAGAGGACCACGATGACATGGTAATCGTGCGCGACATTGAGCTGTTCTCGCTTTGCGAGCATCACATGCTACCCTTCATCGGCAAGGCCCATGTGGCCTATCTGCCGACAGGAAAAATCACCGGGCTCAGCAAAATCCCCCGCGTGGTCGATGCGTTCGCGCGAAGGCTCCAAGTGCAAGAGCGGCTGACACAGCAAATTCGTGATTGTATCCAAGAGACTTTATCACCGCGTGGGGTGGCCGTTGTAATCGAGGCCAGACATCTGTGCATGCAAATGCGCGGGGTCGAGAAGCAACATTGCATCACAACAACCAGCGCATTTACAGGGGCGTTCCTGGATGACCCCAAGACGCGTAAAGAATTTGTGCAGCTCATAGGCCGCACGATTTGACTCAAGCGAAAAGCTTGACTCAGGCAAAAGCGCTGTCGCCCACGCGCTCACGACCATACACTGGCCCCACATATTTCTCGTTGTAGGCCAGCCCGAGGTTCAATACGTAAAAGAGGTTGAATACGACAGCGAACACTTGGTCAGTGGCCTTGTACTTTCCAAAGCTCTGGGCAATTTCGACATGCCATTTGAAGAAGAAGTAAAGATTCACGCCAGGAACCAAAACCCACAAGGCGTGGCGGTCCGGGCGGCCGATCATGCGCATCGCTGCCACGACATTCAATCCCGGTATCAAGGCCATCCATACAGGCTGGTTTCCTTTTGAAAGAAGGCGGGCTGAGGCGATGATGCTAACTGCTGTCACGAAGACGATCATCAGAAGTTGTGCACTTGTAATCATTTCCAAGGTGGTTTAGTCGGTTTGGGATTTGCGTACACAAAATAGACGGACCGGCCGTCCATAGGTTGCCTCAAAATGCCTACATAATTCCCAGCCCAATCCTCAACGGACGTACTTAGAGACCAGATTTTCATCGATGGCGCCGTCGTTCAAAATCACCAGTCGCTCCACTGCATTGCGCAGTTCGCGTATATTTCCGCGCCATTCGGACTTTTGCAAAGCGGCCAAAGCGCCTGAAGTTATCGCGGGTTTTGCCGCGCTCAAATCCGTGCAAACCTGGTCGAGAAAATGGTCGACCAACATGGGAATATCCTCCCGCCGATCATTCAAAGACGGCACCTCGATCAGTATAACATTCAATCGGTGGAATAAATCCTCGCGAAAACGGCCGGCGGCGATCTCCTCTCGCAGGTCCTTATTCGTCGCTGCAACAACCCGCACATCTACCGAAATATCCTTGTCGCCGCCCACGCGTTGGATGCGGTTTTCCTGGAGGGCACGCAGCATTTTTGCCTGAGCAGGCAATGACATGTCGCCGATTTCATCGAGAAACAACGTCCCCTTTTGGGCCAATTCAAATCGGCCCTTCCTCATTTTCACTGCTGAGGTGAACGCCCCCTTCTCATGTCCGAAAAGCTCACTTTCGATTAGCTCGGCCGGTATGGCCGCGCAGTTCACTTCAATCATGGGACCACCCTTGCGGTTGCTCAACTCGTGCAACATGCGCGCGACAAGCTCCTTGCCTGTGCCGTTCTCTCCAGTGATCATGACTCGGGCGTCGGTGGGCGCCACCCGGTTGATCATCGCGATGATATCCTGCAAGGCGGGGCTTTTACCCACCATTTGCACTGTGGAAGCACGGCGCACCTTTCGCTTCAAGGTGACGGTTTCCTTCCGGAGAGACTCACGTTCGGTGGCGTTGCGCAATGCGACAAGCACCCGGTTCAAATCGAGGGGCTTTTCGATAAAGTCAAACGCGCCATGCTTCAAAGCACGGACCGCCAGATCAATCGAAGCGTGGCCCGTCATAATAATGACTGGTGTAGAGACGGCGTTCATCGAGAGCCCTTCGAGCACCTCGACTCCGTCCTTGCCCGGCATCTTCACGTCGCAAAATATGGCGTCAAATCTACCAGACAGGGCTGCCTTCAAGCCAGCGACCCCATCGGGCTCATCGCTGACCGCATGGCCTTCGTACTCCAAAATGTCGCGCATCGCCGCACGAATTGGAGCTTCATCATCAATGATCAGAATACTTGCCATGGGGTGGGAAGATAGTCGTCCGTAGACTCACCACCGGCATACATGGTGAGCAGCCCTTCGGCCATTGCGAACCGGGAGCAGTACAATTGGTCCACGCCTGAAGCCTGCAACACTTGACGCACCAAGGCAGAGCCAAGCGAGATGTAGGGCACGCGGTCCGGGTGCAAATGCTCGAGCTTGATCAAGGCGTTTTGGTGCATCGGGATGAGCTTCTCGAGCATGACGGCCAATTCGAGTGGCGGCAGCAGATCAGCCACCTCATAGCCCGGGACGATTTCTGGTTCGAGCAAACGCTGCAAGGCCTCGATGGTGCCGCTGGATCCGACCCAAGCCTCGGGCGGATACTCGGCTGCGGCTTTCAAGAAAGGATGCATCGCCTCGTCGATGATGAGGGCAACCGATTCTAGGTCTTTGGGCGACCACTGCAGCTGGGGCTTGACCCAGTCGCGAAGGCGAGAGAGTCCGATGTCGAGGCTGCCAGTGTAGTGAATGCTGTTGCCGGTCCACAACGACATTTCAACGCTTCCGCCGCCAATGTCGAGTGAGGCCAGGGTTCGCGAGGCCCAGCGCGTATCAGCTGCCTCAACTGAACTGCGGACGCCGCGTTGTACGAGCCGGGCCTCGGTGAGGCCGTCGATGACTTGGACATTGCATCCTACAGCGCGTGCGCCGGCTAGAAAGTCATCCGCATTTTTCGCATCCCGCGCAGCCGATGTGGCCAGGCAGGCGTAGCGCGAAACGCCCGCATTGCGCAACGATTCGACATACATGCCCAGCACATCCCAAGCCCGGCGCATGCGGTCCGGATCGAGGCGGCCGGATCGAAACGACCCGCGCCCCAAGTGCACATAGCGCGACTGGTTCATCAGCTTCGTCCAGCTTTTCTGGCCCGCTTCGTCAGTGCAGACTTCAGCAACGAGCAGCGAAAAGGTATTGGAACCGCAGTCAATGACGGCTACGCGCTCGACGTCGCGAGCAGGGCTTAGCTCAGCCATTGCCACGCAGCCATTTGAAGAGCTCACGATAGCTCGGCTTCTTCCCGCGATGCAACAGTCCGACTTGGTAAATGCGGCCCGCTAACTTGATCATAAGCCAGGCGGTTAGCCAGAGCAAGGCCATGGAGCCGATCAGCTCAGTCCAATGCACACCCGTAGCGACCCGAATTAGCATAGAAACGGGGGAAGTGAAGGGGATCCAGGACAGCCAAGCGCCAAGTGGAAGGTCTGGATTTCCGATGGCAAATGAGCCCGCCATATACGAAAATAGCAGCGGCATGAGCAGGGGGACGACGAATTGATTGGCCTCCGTTTCATTCTCGGAAGCCGCGCCCGCTGCGGCATACAGCCCGCCATACAACACGTAGCCCCCGATGAAATATACGAATGTCGCAATGACCATCAACGGCCAGTTGATCTCCAACAGAACGCGGGTGAGCTCGTTTTCCGCCATGAGCGTCGTCAAATCAGCCGCGGGCAGGCCTTCGGTGAAGGTCCCAGCATTGAAGAGCGAACGAAACAAGGCCATTCCCGTCATTGAGAGGAGCGACCAAGCAAGAAATTGCGTCAGCGCGACGGCGGCTACACCGATGAGCTTGCCCCACATCAAGTCCACTGGACGCACCACGGCCAGCAACACTTCCACCACGCGCGAAGTCTTTTCCTCGAGCACCGAACGCATCAAGGTCGTTCCGTGGACTGCGATGAACATGAAGAGGAAGATTGAAAAGGCAAAGCCGATAACAGAGCGGATCTCTACCCCGCCTGTGCCCGTTTTGATATCGCGGGTCGACAGGTTGAGGTCAAAGCGCAGTGCCCGGTATCCCGGCCAATTCAAGTCTGTGGTTTCCAGCACCCGCAGATGCTCCAAGGCAAGTCCCAAGTCCCGCTCCAGCCATCGGGCCAGCTCCATCCCCGGCGCGCTCTCGTACCAGAGGTGGCCGCTCTGATTCTGGACCACGTCGCTGTCAAATTCCACAACCGCTGTGAAGCCTTGCGCAAGCCAAACAGAATCGACGGGCATTTCTCTGGTGAACCGATAGTCCAATCCCTCGCGCTCCAAAAAACACGACGGGCAATGCGGCACCCATTGCCCCTGATGGTCTACCGTTATGAGGCCGTCATGATCTACGACCAAGACTTCATGATTTACTGAAGATTCGCGCACGACCAAGGCCATGCCCACGACGCCACCAATGCCGAGTAGCGGCAGCAGAATCAGTCCCAAAATGAAGGACCGCTTGCGAACACGTGTTCGCCATTCGCGGTAGGCTATAGCCCCAATATGACTACGCATTGGACTCGGTATTTTCGGTTGAAACGGCCTGAATGAAGAGTTCCTGCATGGTGGGTCGGAGCTTGCGTACTTCGACGATATCTACTGCATCGGCAACGCCTGCCAAGGTGTCGCTCAGCTTGAATCCTGACCTCAAAGTAATCAGCGCTGTGCGCTCAGCACGGGTTGGCGCTTCGCTCGGGTCGTCCGGCCGGTCCACATCGCCCAAGATGCTACTTGCACCCAAGCCACGGGCAAAGGCCACGTCAGAACCACAGTACGTCACAGCGTATTCGCCATGCCAACCCGACTCGCGCAAGGCCTCCGATTCGCCCGCCATCACGATCTTCCCTTTGTTCAATAGCAGGACCTCGTCGCACAACGCCTCGACCCGTGACATATCGTGGGTCGAAAGCAAGACTGCCGTTCCAGAAGCCGCCAAACGCCGAATTTCTTCGACAATACGCCGGGCATTGACCGGGTCAAATCCGCTGAGCGGCTCGTCGAGGATGAGCACCTTTGGTTGGTGGACCACGGCGCAAATGAATTGGACTTTCTGGGCCATCCCCTTGGAGAGGTCCTCTACTTTTTTGTCCCACCATCCGTCCACTTCTAGACGCTCGAACCAGCCGCGCAAGGCGAGCACTGCTTCCTGCTTGGACATGCCGTGCAACTTGGCGAAATACATCGCCTGCTCGCCGACTTTCATGTCCTTGTACAGTCCGCGCTCTTCGGGCAAGTAGCCGACGTTGCGCAAGGCATCCCGGGTCCACGGAGCACCATTCACCAGTACCTGGCCTGCATCCGCGCCCAGGATCCCCATGACTATTCGGATCAACGTGGACTTTCCCGCGCCATTGGGACCGAGCAAGCCGACAATACGGCCTGGCCGCACCGCCATGGACACGCCGTCCAAGGCACGGTAGTCCCCATAAGATTTGACCAAGCCGTCTACCTCAAGGGCGAGGCCACCTGCATTTTGATTCGAATTCGCTTCCATAATCGGGCGCGATATTACGAAAACATATCGCGGACCTTGTCGAAGAAGCCGCGCTCTTTGTGGTCAGGGTCCGGTTGGAAATTGTCTGCCTCACGCAGGTCTTCCAAGGTCTGCCGCTCATCGGCCGTCAGCGAAGTCGGTGTCCAAACATTCAAGTTCACCAGCAAATCTCCCCGGCCGTAACTCGTGCCCGGCAGCCCCTTGCCCTTGAGCCGAACAATCCGACCGCTCTGCGTTCCAGGCGCCACTTTAATGCGCGCCTTGCCATCGATCAACGGCACCTCGACTTGGGAGCCAAGCGCCGCATCCGAGAAGTTGATGAACAGATCTTGGTGGAGGTTGCTTCCGTTTCGGCGGAACACCTTGTGCTCGACTTCCTCGATCAACACCATCAAATCGCCCGACATCCCACCAGCAGGGGCGGCGTGGCCTTCCCCTCGAAGCCGCAACTTCATGCCATCCTCAACCCCAGCAGGAATTTCAAGCGGCACGACAACCTCCTGACTTATAAGCCCGTGCGCATTTGCACCTTTGGGCGAATTTTTTACGCTCTGCCCCACCCCTTGACAATCTGGACAGGTCTGGGCCGTCTGCATTTGGCCCAAAATCGTTTGCGTCATACGCGTTACCTGGCCCTGCCCTTTGCACATGCCGCAGGTGGAATACTCCACGCCTTCAGCCTCAACCATGCGCTTGATTTTCACGCGTTTGGTTACGCCTTCGGCAATTTCCTCCAAGGTCAATTTCACCTTGATCCGCAGGTCACCGCCCTTGACCCGACGACGTCCGCCGCCGCCACCGCCAAAACCGCCGAAGCCGCCGCCACCTCCGCCACCGAAGACATCTCCGAATTGACTGAAGATGTCGTCCATGTTCATTCCGCCGTGCCTGCCACCGCCGCCGGCGCCCATACCCGCGTGGCCGAAACGATCGTATTTCGCGCGCTTTTGCTCGTCGTTGAGCACATCATAGGCTTCTGCAGCTTCCTTGAAATTGGCCTCTGCTTGCTCATCATCCGGATTCTTGTCCGGGTGAAACTTGATGGCCAGTTTCCGGTAGGCCTTCTTAATCTCGGGTGCTGCGGCATCCCTGTTCACCCCCAGAATGTCGTAAAAGTCTCGTTTCGACATGATCGCTTATTTACCGACGACGACCTTCGCGTAGCGCAGGACCGTATCGTTGAGGAAATAACCGCGTTCCAGGACATCCACCACCTTCCCTACTTGCTTGCGCTTCGGTGCGGGAATTTGCGTCACCGCCTCGTGGTGGTCCGTATCAAACCGTTTTCCCATGGCATCCATGGGCTTCAATCCGCGGCCCTCCATAAGGCCAATCAATTTCTGGTTCACCAAAGTGACCCCCTCCAAGAGCGGTCCCTCGGCATCCTCATTTGCAGCCAAAGCGCGGTCAAAATCATCGAGCACAGGCAAGAGCATCTCAATCATCGAACGGCTGGCGTTCTGCACATTGGCCAGGCGCTCTCGGTTCGTACGGCGGCGGAAATTGTCAAACTCTGCGTAGAGCCGCACATACTTGTCCTGCCAATCCGTCGTGACTGCTTCCGCCGTTTCGTCGGTTTGGTCCGCGGATTCGATCTGTTCGCCCGTCGCCTCGTCGGCTGCCAAGCTTGCCTGATCGCCCGTCGCTTCAGCGGTGGCTGCCTCTTGGGCTTTCACCTGATCTTCAGCTGGATTTATTTCCTCGTTCATGCCCCGGGTTTGGCAATCTGTATGCCATCGAGGGTTGGGCGGACAAGCTGTCAGTTAAAATCCGCTGACGTGCTTATCAATCTGGATGTGAAGCTCCATCCCGCGTAAATTCTTCGCCGTGATGACGCCATTTTCGTCGAGCAAGAAGCTCATCGGAATGCTGCTCACCCCGTACAAAGAAGCGGCCTCGCTATTCCAACCCGAAAGGTCGCTCCCATGATAGGGCCAATCCAACTTGTCCTGCTTCACAGCGCGGCGCCAGGGCTCCACTTTTTTGTCGAGCGAAACGCTGAACACCTCAAATCCACTGGCTGTCTTGAACTTGGCCTTGCGGTACTTTTTGTAAGCACTCACAACGTGCGGGTTTTCGCGGCGGCAAGGGCCGCACCAAGACGCCCAAAAATCAACCAATACGATGTTGCCCCTCAATTCGCTGAGCTTGATCGTCTCACCGTCCAGTCCTTCGAGCTCGAGCTCGGGCGCAGTGTCGCCCACCTTGTAGCCCACGCGCGGCGCGGCGTCAAGCGCTGTGGTGGCTGTGGATGCAGGGGCTAAATTGGGCTGGAGATCTACAGAAAAGCTGGCGGCAAGCAGGCCTCCAACGAGGAGCGCGGCGGCCAGGGCCGGGGTGGTCAATTTGTGCATGTCGAAATGGGGAGGGGGGAGAGATTCGATAAGAAGTAATTTACGATGAGACCCTTTCAATTTTCGCGCCCAAAGCGCGCAAACGGTGCTCGATATGTTGGTATCCGCGGTCAATTTGACCAATGTTATGAATTGTGGACCGCCCCTGGGCCGAGAGGGCAGCAATCAAGAGAGAGACGCCAGCCCGGATGTCGGGAGATGTCATGGTCACCCCGCGCAAAGGTTTGCGGTCGAGGCCGATGACAGTGGCGCGGTGTGGATCACAAAGGATGATTTGCGCGCCCATATCGATGAGTTTGTCCACAAAAAACAAGCGGCTCTCGAACATCTTCTGGTGGATCAACACAGAGCCGCGCGCCTGGGAAGCCGTCACCAAAATGATGGACAACAAATCGGGCGTGAAGCCCGGCCAAGGTGCGTCCGAGACGGTCAAAATCGAGCCGTCAATGAAAGTGTCGATTTCGTAGTGGTCCTGGGCTGGGACGAAAATATCATCGCCTTGGCGCTCGAGCTGGATGCCGAGGCGTTGGAATACGTTGGGGATTTGGCCGAGGTTATCCCAGCTGACATCCTTGATGGTTAACTCGCCACGGGTCATTGCGGCCATACCGATGAAGGAGCCGATCTCGATCATGTCAGGCAGGCAGCGATGCTCACATCCACCGAGCTGTTCGACGCCTTCGATGGTCAGCAAATTCGAACCTACGCCCGAAATCTTGCCGCCCATGCGGTTGATCATCTTGCAGAGCTGCTGCAAGTAAGGCTCGCAGGCGGCGTTGTAAATCGTGGTCGTGCCTTTTGCCAGGGTGGCCGCCATCACGATGTTCGCTGTGCCGGTGACCGACGCCTCGTCGAGCAACATGTCAGCGCCCGTCAAATGGTCACAGGTCGCCCGGAAAAACATTTCCTTCGCGTCGTAGCTGAAGTTTGCCCCGAGGTTTTGGAAGCCCGTGAAATGGGTGTCCATACGGCGGCGGCCGATTTTGTCGCCGCCAGGCTTGGGGATGAATCCCTTGCCAAAGCGCCCGAGCATCGGTCCCATGAGCATGACCGATCCGCGCAGTCCCCCGCCCTTTTTTCGATAGACATCCCCCTCGAGGAAGTCTACATCAATATTGTTGGCTTCAAAACGGAAGGTGCCCGCTTCGAGCTTTTCCACTTTCACGCCCAGATCGCCAAGCAGCTCGATGAGC
>CALACF010000310.1 GCA_937890245.1 uncultured Flavobacteriales bacterium | reverse complement strand
GGCGGACAGTCCGGACGCTTTCGCCGCTACCGTGAGACAGCACTCGAGTACGCGTTCATCTTCGATTTGGAGGGCATCCGCGAGTGATTGGGTAAACCTGGCGTCGTGAGTTCCGCGACGTGACCAAAGTCATCGTAAATTTGTAACTGTGCAGGGCATCTTTGCGTTTCTACTAGCACGTGTGTACTGATATGGCCCCATCTCCATTCCAACTTCCGACTTCTTCTTCCGTTTGGCGCGTGGCAGTTCTTGCTGTCTGCGCTGCTGTCGCCCTGAGCGGTTGCCGCAAACCACCCGAGAGTTACAGCCTGCCCGATGCCGCATATCAGCAGTGGGCCGCGCCGTTGGGCGAGGCGCTCTTGGGTGTGCACGATGTCCTGGAGGGGATCCAAGACAGCACCGGTGGACTCGGTTTAGAAGTCGGTGAGGCCGGCGTGCTCGACTTGGTTTGGTCGGGTGACTTGGGCTCTATCGCTGCCGACACGTCGTTGTACTTGCCGGAATGGATGGGGGCGCAGGGTTTCGAGCTGGACGCCATGATGGCTGCTGCCATCGACATCTTGCCGCTTGGAACGCCCATGGAGATCGACTTGAGCGACACGGTGGCATGGACCGTGGCGCTGGACTGGGGCGCGGGCGGTGGTGCTGCTTCGAGCGATGTGCGCATCGATGAAGTGGTGCTCGCCGGCGGGACCCTCGAAATTTCAGTCCTTGCCACAACGGGGGAGTTGCTCACTATTGACTGGGCCTTGCCCGGATTGATCGCACCAGACGGCACGCCTTGGGCTTGGAACTACAGCTCTGCTGCCGCGCCTGTAGGAACGCCACAAACCATGCAGATCGACCTGGCGGGCTACCGCATATTGCCTGAGCAGAGCATCGTGGCGGCCGGCGGCATCGAGCACGCGATGGTCTTGGACGGTTCCGTTTCACTGAGCAATTTGCCGGGCTGGTCTTCAGCGGCTGGCCAAGGCTTGGACGCCGATTTGCAGCTCACGGACCTGACGTTTGCCCTCGCCTGGGGCGATTTCGGCTCATCCGTCTTTCACCTCGATGAAGATTCGGTCAAGCTGGCCTTGTTCGACGACCGCTTCAATATCGAGGCGCTCGAAGTGGAGCGCGCCGAACTCGTGTTGCACGCTGTCAATGGTTTCGGGGTCCCCTTGCGCTTTGACTCGACGCACGCCTACAGCGAGGTCATCGCCAGCGGCACCCAAGTCGCCCTCAATTACACCGGCAACTGGACCGTCCCGGCCGCGGCCGCACCGTGGGGAGCTCCAGGTGAATCTTCAGCGACCATCAACGCGTCAAATTCCGCGCTGCCGCAAATGCTCGGCGCCGAGCCGCGCCATTTGATCTTGGGTACGCGGGCTGGACTCAACCCCGATGGACCGCCCTTGGCGAGCAGCTTGAACTTCTTGACCTCAGATGCGGTGCTCGAACTATCGGCCGATGCCCGCTTGCCATTAATTGCCCGCCTGCACGGTCTCACCTTCCAAGACACGATCGACCTCTCGCTGGAGGCCGACTTCCCCGACGAGATGGACTCACTGGTCTTGCGCATCATCACCACCAATGGGCTGCCTTTCGCGGCCGGCGTTCAATTGCTGCTCCTCGATTCAAGCGGTGCGTTGCTGGACAGCTTGGCCCCAGAAGAAATACCGCTGCTTGTTGGCGCCATGATCGACGACCAAGGCCTGCCCACCACTTCCACCGTTTCCGTCATCGACATTCCATTCGACGCGGACCGCGCTGCATTGCTCTCGGCCACGCGCCGCGCTGTCGTGTTGGTCACCGCCCATTCCACATTGTCAGCAGCCGGTCGCCACGCCGCCATCACCGAAGACGCCGAGCTCAAAATCGAGCTGGGCGTAAAAATCTACACCCATGTCGAACTTTAGTAGAACAGGACGCTCAGCCGCCGCTGCACTTCTGCTGACGTTGAGCCTCGCCGAGCCGAACGCGCTCTCCGCCCAAATGGGTGAGATCGGTGCTGGGACATCTCTTACGCCCACCTCAGGATGGGCCAATCCCGCCAGGCTCCCAAATGCAAATGGACACCTTGTGATGCCCGGTCTGGGCGGACTTTCAATCACGGCCTTTCACACCGGTCCCCGCCACGGAGAGGTCGTCAGCGATGAGGGCTTGATCAATATTAATGGGCTGCTCGATGGGCTCGACCCGCTCGAACATGTGGTGACCGATGTTGTCGTGCCAATGCTGGGGTTCGGCTTTCGCGCTGGGCCGCGCTGGGCGTTTCACTACAGCAGTTCGGCACGTGTCGAGCAGCGCACGAGCTACCCCCGCGATTTATTGACGCTGGCCTGGCGCGGCAACGCCCACCCCGACTTGATCGGCACGCGCATTTCGCTCGACGGCCTAGGCGTCTACGCCCAGGCCTATGTTGACCACGCCTTAAGCGCATCGGTCGAACTGCCCAAACACAACGTGCGCATCGGCATGGGCGCCCATTATTTGATGGGGCTTGGCGCCGTCAACACCCTGACCAGCCGCGTGGGCTGGGAAACCGATCCGCTGGATTACGCCTGGACTTTTGACGGTGCGCTCGACGTTCGTGCCGCTGGCATCCCCGTCGATTTGAATGCCCTCGACTCGATCGGCCTCGACGCCTTTTCCTCACCCGCCCCGATGGAAACACCAATTGCCTCGGGCGCCTCCATCGACCTGGGCCTCATCTGGAACCCCGCACCGGAGTGGCAAATCGAAGCGGCTGCCACCGGCCTCGGCTCCATCCGCTGGGACAACCTCGCTACAGCTGTCCGTCTTGATCCGCAGTCCTTCCGCTTCGATGGCATCGACCTATTGGAAGCGCTTTCCGCAGAAAATGACTCGGCCGGCACCGGCTCTTCGGCCACAGAAGAAATGCTGGACTCCCTGGCCAATAGCTGGACCCCAGATTGGGGTGGTGACGCCACCTTTACCTCCTCCCCCATGCGCCGGCTTTACGTTTCTGCGCGTTACGCCCCTGTCGAGCGCTTCGCCGCCACCGTGTTCCTCGCCCGCAAAACTGCCTGGGACGTCCATTTCTACAGCGCGGGGATCGGAGCTGAATACCGCTTCGGCAACGTACTTTCTCTCCACGTGTTAGGCCAATCCTTCGATGCTGAACAATGGCTTCTCGGCGGAGGCTTCTCCCTTAGAGCTGGGCCTGTTCGGTGGTCGCTTTCGACTTCGAACGCCTTGCCATTATTGGCCTACTACGATCACAACACCCTCAACTTCTCCACCAGCGTGAACTTCGAGTTTGGCTGGCGCAAGCAAGGGGACGACAGCCGCAAAAAGAACGGCAGCGATAGCAGCAGCAAGCGACGCAGAAACCGGGGCACGAGTAACACCGGTGGCAACCTGTAAAAACCAGGCGCAAAAATTGAGCCCCCTGACGTTTCAGAGGGCTCAACAAAAAACCAAATCGTTGCAAGAACCAAAACCATGCTTGCTGTGAGGGGCGAAGGCCGAAGCGTTGTCGCCTCACACCACAAAGATGGGAAGACACTTCCCTTCCAGACGTGACACACGTTCCCTTTGGAGGTGACCTTCGTCACTCTACGCATAAAATCAGGTTGATCGCGCAGGCTAGTCGCGCAGGTTGATCGCGGTCGCTCAGGCGGGCTGGACCTCCTCGAGCGTAAACGTGAAGGCCTCCATGATCTGATTGGCCAACAGCTTCTCACACGCCTTCACCACCATTGCATGGGCGGCATCACGATCACTGGCATCCACCTGCAAGGTGATGTGCTTGCCGATGCGGACCTCGGTGATTTCGGCCAATCCTACATTGGCCATATTATTCGAAACGGCTTTCCCCTGTGGGTCCAACAAGGACGGGAGGGGCATGATGTCAA
>CALACF010000309.1 GCA_937890245.1 uncultured Flavobacteriales bacterium | reverse complement strand
CCTTCAACACGCCAGCCGCGCATCCGCAGCCATCGCTCCACCATGCGCCGGCCCCAGCGCTTTAGTAGCTGCCTTACTTGAAAGGGCCGCTTCGCTTTCATGGCGCTGCGGCTTTTTGAAACGCATCTAGATCCGTCCAGTTCCCCCTAACCGTCTCGCGTTTCATGGCCCGCTCCTGCATTTTTAGGAAGGCCGCTCTCGAAATGTGTTCGGCGCCGAGCGAGGCGAGGTGGTCGTTCATCAATTGGCAATCTAAGCCCTCAAAACCCAAGGTGCGCAGCCCTTCCACGAGGTGTGCCAACGCGACTTTCGAGGCATTGCTCACCCGTGAGAACATCGATTCGCCATAGAACAATCCGCCGATTGATACGCCGTATAGCCCTCCGACGAGCTCGCCGTCTTTCCACGATTCGATGCTGTGGGCAAATCCCAATTCATGCAACTGACAATACCCTTTGACGAAATCTTCAGAAATCCATGTGCCCTCTTCGCCGCGCTCGCTGCACGCCCGGATGACGCGCTCGAACTCGGTGTCGATTCGCAGCTCAAACACACCGCGGTTCAATATGTTCCGGAGGCTTTTAGATTTTTTGAAGCCTTCGAGTCGAAGGATTGCACGCGGATCGGGCGACCACCACAGCAAGGGGTCCTCGGGCGAACACCAGGGGAAAATACCGCGCTGATACGCCAGTAGCAGCCGTTCGGGCCGCAAATCACCGCCAATCGCAACGAGCCCATCGGCCTGAAATTGGTCTGGATCGGGAAAAAAGAGCTCGGTGTTGAGTTGGAATACAGGCACGAGAATGCGGGGGACTTCTTAGCAGCGCAAGGTAGGGGCGTGTACTTTTACGCAATAATTATTTTGACCATGAATCCAGAGAACGCCGACCTGAATCCAGAAGAGCTGAAGATGGTTCGCACGCAGCTGCACACCGAGTTTCAAAGTGAGAACACCGATCGCATCGAAGTGGCCTTGGGCCTCGTTGACGGGATCGCCGATATCACAACGGTGGGCGTGCTCGCCCGCCTCTTGGTTTCTGGTGTATTGAGACCTGAACAACGCGCCATGGTTACGGCCATGTTGCGCGATGTTAAGCTCGAGGGCGGCGGCGCGGCAATTCTCGCAGAGGCCGTTGCCTTGCAAGTTGAGATGGGGCGCGCAGATTTGCTCGCCTTGGCTTGGGAAGCGGGTGCGACGGCAGAAGACAATTTGGTCAAGCTGATAGAATTGGCCGTGAGCGCCTCATTCGAAGTCCAAATCGAAGTGATGACCCTGCTCGACGAACTCGAAGGGATCGAAGACGAATCAGAGTGGACCGAGGCCTGTAGCATTTTGCAAGAAGCCATCGAAGAGCGCGACGCATCTGAAACCGCCCTGCTTGCTGAAATGCAAACGATACTGCGTGGCTTTGAGGCCGCCAGCAGCTGCTGCGGTGACGGGTCCTGCGACGGGTCCTGCGGCGGTGATTGTACCTGCAGCTAAGCTTGCCGGCTATACCTGCAGCACGCCGACGTGCATTGGCCCAGGATCGGGCGTCCCATCCGCCGCGCGAATCCCCTCCGAAATCCACTTTCGCGTATCGCGCGGATCGATAATCGCGTCCACCCACAATCGGGCGGCCGCGTAATAAGGTGAGGTCTGCTCCGTGTAGCGCGTAGTGATCTTGTCGCGCAGCGCCTGCTCATCTTCAGCAGAGAGCTCCACTCCGCGCTTTTTCAGTGACCCCTTTTCCATGGTCATCAATACGTCGGCTGCTTGGTTTCCACCCATCACGGCGAGTTGGGCTGTAGGCCAAGCCACGATCAGCTTGGGGTCGTAGGCCTTTCCGCACATGGCGTAGTTGCCCGCACCGTAGCTGTTGCCCACGACAATTGTGAACTTGGGCACCACTGAATTGGCAACGGCATTCACCATTTTTGCGCCGTCTTTGATGATGCCGCCGTGCTCCGATTTAGAGCCGACCATGAAGCCGGTCACGTCTTGCAAAAACACCAGCGGCAACCCTTTCTGGTTGCAGTTCATGATGAATCGCGCAGCCTTGTCCGCGCTGTCCGAATAGATCACGCCGCCGAATTGTACCCCCGCCGTTTGCGATTTCACAAGCATTCGCTGATTCGCGACAATGCCCACACTCCAGCCGTCAATCTTCGCAGTCGCACAAATAATCGTCTTCCCATAATTCTTCTTGAACTCGGAAAAATCGCTGTCGTCCACCAGCGCATTCAGGAGGTTTCTCGTGTCATACGGCTTGTTGCGTTCCTCGGGCAGCACCTCCATAATATCATTTGCATCCCCCTTGGGGAGGGCAGGCGCATCGCGCCTAAAATTCCTGACAGTCGGTCTGTTTCTCCGCTGTTTCATGAGCCTTCTCAGTATGCCAATAGCGTGCGCATCGTCCTCAGCTAAATGGTCTGCGACGCCAGAAATCTCGGTGTGCATCAAGGCACCGCCCAGGGTTTCACCGTCTACTTTTTCTCCAATGGCAGCCTGCACCAAATGGGGCCCCGCTAAGAAAATCGAGCCCGTGCCTTTCACGATCACACACTCATCGGACATGACAGGCAGGTAAGCTCCGCCAGCAACACAACTCCCCATGACCGCAGACAATTGGGGAATACCCTTGGCCGAAAGCACGGCGTTGTTTCGGAAAATTCGTCCAAAATGTTCCTTGTCCGGAAAAATCTCGTCTTGCATCGGCAAGAAAACGCCCGCGCTGTCCACCAAATACACGATAGGAAGATGCAGCTCGAGGGCCAGCTCTTGCGCCCTCAAATTCTTTTTTCCCGTTATGGGAAACCATGCACCTGCCTTGACAGTGGCGTCGTTGGCCACCACGATGCACTGGGCTCCCGAAACGGTTCCGATTACTACGACCACGCCGCCGCCCGGACATCCGCCATCGGCAGCATACATGCCGTCACCGGCCAGCGCCCCGATCTCGACCCGTTCCGTGCCCTTGTCGAGCAGCGCCTCGACGCGCTCACGCACCGTCATCTTGCCCTTCTTTCGCTGGGCCTCAGCGCGCTTCTTGCCGCCGCCTTGGGCCGCCCGATCCATGCGGTCGTTGAGTTCGCTAACCCGAAGTCGCATGTTGTCACCGCGGCGGGCGGCTTCCAATTCTTGTTTGGTCGATTGCATTGGGGCACAAGGTAGGCCGGCTACGGTTTACGGAAGTGCTCATAACACTTAGCGCCTAAGTGAATTGGCCAATTATTTTCATGACATAATAATCCCAATCTTCACTTGCGTGCTAGCATCTCCCAGCTGATACATACATTTCGGAGCCGTTTATGTAAACCGCCTCCAGCGAAATGCCAAGCCCCGCAAGCCTTCCCCAATCGACACTACT
>CALACF010000308.1 GCA_937890245.1 uncultured Flavobacteriales bacterium | reverse complement strand
GTCCATCACATGGTCGAGCGCCGGTCCGGCGAGCTTCTCCATGGAAACGAACCACTGCATTGACAAGCGTGGCTCGATTACCGCGCCGGTCCGCTCGGAGCGGCCGACCTTGTTTGGGTGGTCCTCGACCTTGACAAGTAGCCCTTGCTTTTTCAGCTCAGCCGATATGGCCTTGCGCGCTTCAAACCGGTCGAGCCCTTCAAAGGTGCCGCCGATTTCGTTCAAGGTCGCATTCGCGTTGAGCATATCGATTGTCTCGAGCCCGTGCTTGACGCCCAAATCGTAGTCGTTTGGATCGTGGGCTGGCGTGACTTTGAGGCAACCCGTACCGAATTCGATGTCGACGTAATCATCCTGGATGATCGGGATATTTCGCTCGGTCAACGGGACACGTGCAAACTTCCCGTGCAAGGCGACAAAGCGCTCGTCCTCTGGGTGCACGCAAATGGCGCTGTCAGCCAAAATTGTTTCCGGCCGGGTCGTTGCAATCGTGAGCCAATCCTCTGTCGCTTCACCTTCCGCCGTGAATACCTGGTACTTCACGTAATGCAGTGAGCTTGCCTCCTCGGTGTGCAGAACCTCCTCGTCGCTGACCGCAGTCATTGCCACCGGATCCCAATTCACCATCCGCTTGCCCCGGTAAATATTCCCTTTGGCGTGCAAGTCCAGAAATGTGTCGATTACGCTCTCGCTGTACTTGTCTTCCAGCGTGAAGCGCGTTCGTTCCCAATCGCAGCTCGCCCCAAGCTTCTTCAGCTGATCTAAAATAATTCCCCCGTACTCATGGGTCCAGTCCCAAGCGTGCTTTAGAAAATCTTCCCGGCTTAGGTCGCTCTTCTTGATCCCCTGCTCGCGCAACTTGTGCACGACTTTTGCCTCCGTCGCGATGGAGGCGTGGTCCGTCCCCGGCACCCAACACGCATTTTTTCCCATCATCCGGGCGCGCCGTACGAGCACATCCTGGATCGTGTTGTTCAGCATGTGCCCCATGTGCAGAACCCCGGTTACATTGGGTGGAGGCATGACAATTGTGAACGGCTCCCGATCATCAGGTGTCGAGTGAAAAGCTCCACTGTCGAGCCAACGTTTGGTCCAAGCGTCCTCTACTTGGGTGGGGTCGTAATGCTGGGGGATTTCAGTCGACATGGGGCGTGCAATTGCGGTTGCAAATCTAAGCTGTTAATTCCGTGTTAATGTAAGATTGGCTTTGCCCTTCTCATCCTAATTTAGGGCCATCATGAAACAATTCTTTCTCACACTCGGACTTGTCTTCGGCGGATTCGCCTTGATGAGTGCCCAAGACGCAGCCAGCCCAGAAGTGGTCAACGGCGCAGTTCTCACCCTCGACAAAGAGGTCCACGACTACGGTACGATGACACAAGGTGCCGACGGCAACTGCGTATTTACCGTCACCAACGACGGAAACGATCCCCTTATCATCTCACGCTGCAAAGGCTCTTGCGGTTGCACGGTGCCACAATGCCAGAAGGAGCCCATCCTTCCCGGCGCTACGTCTTCGATCAAAGTGAAGTACGACACCAAGCGTATCGGCCCGATCAACAAGAGCGTTACAATCACTTCAAACGCTTCAAACGAGCCGACGAAGGTGATCCGTATCAAAGGGAAAATTGAGGCTGGAGCGCCTTCAACTGGTGCCCCTGTGAAAGTGACGGGCGGTGCCCCCATGAACAAGCAGTAAGCTCAACCCGATGGGTTTATCCCATCGATAAAAGTTATTTTTTGACGGCCGTCTCGAGAAATCGTGGCGGCCGTTTTGTTTGTTGCCAGTAGATGCTTCTAGCGGAAGGGGAGCGCGGGTTTTCGGGCGATATTTGCGCTGATGGATATGGGAAGTTCGGTGGAAACTGGAGGGGCAACTAGCCCGGGCTCAATCGAGCGCACGCTGTTGCACTACGAGGTGATCTCGGACCGGCCGGATGCACCTTGGCTGGTTTTCATCCACGGAGCGGGGGGCGGCATCGGTACATGGAAATACCAGATCGAGGCTTTCCGGCCCCATTTTAAATTGTTGCTTCTCGATTTGCGGGACCATGGCCTGAGCAAGGATGTGCTGCCGGCCTTTTCGGCATACGATTTTGACGTGATCTGCGCGGATATCTTAGCTGTGATCGACGAACTCGCTATCGAGAAGGCGCATTTTTTGAGCCTTTCTATAGGCAGCGTTATTTTGCAGAAAATCGACATTGAACGGCCCGAACTGGTTGATCGCATGGTGATG
>CALACF010000307.1 GCA_937890245.1 uncultured Flavobacteriales bacterium | reverse complement strand
CGTAGTTCAGCCAGCGTCGCCATCGACTACCGCCTTCTTCTTTGTACTCCACGACACTAGGCCGAGACTGCGGGCGTGGCCCGAACAGTAAGGGTGGGACTTCATTGGGTAGGCTTTACAGTCTTCTGTCGAGCAGAGGAGCTGATCTCCCTTGTCGTGCGCCCTTCGTTTTGGCGGGACGTACGGGGCGGTCGAGTGCAAACCTGCTGGCTGTATGTCGCCATGAGCGTGCTGTACACCGCCTACACCTTGGACGTGTTCTCCCGAGATGGTGTGGGCAAGAGCGATCCCGTCGTTCTGCGAGTTCTGTGTGCGTTGGTAATTTCCCATTGTCCCCATCATTGCAGATAAAAACCCTGGGGAGGCAGAACCTCCCCAGGATTTGGGGGAATCAGGCTTCTGAGATGCCCGTGAGCTTGAAGCAGCGGCGACGGTTGCGGACCGTCGAGTTTCCGTATGTCGTGATGAACGACACACGGGCGTCAAGGGCGTTGCCCGAGGCGCTACCGATACCGGCACCTGATGCTGGAGCGCCGAGCGATCCAGACATGTTGTCGGTGAACGGTGACTGCTTGAAGTTGCGGTCACTATGGATGGTGAGTCCGACGTACTTCGAGTTGAGGCCGAGCATGACTCCGGCCGGGCACTGGAAGTCCCAGAAAAGGGGTACGTTTTTGAACATCAGGTTCTGGAACCCGAGGTTCGCCTTCGCTGTGTCGGTGTAGCGCACCTGGGGGGTGAGCGTGGACTCGTAGAATCCAAACACTGCGTCGTCGGTAAACAGGGAGTCCACACGGTCGTTGCCGGAGTCAGATGCCGAGTTGTAGGCCGTCCGCATTGCTGCTTCGAGGCCTGCGGCGTCAACTGCGCCAACGGCGGTGACGATGGACTTCCACCAAGTTTCGCCTGCGGGGTCGATACCACCTGCGACTGCAACGTCATCGACGAGGTCGATGAGCGACGTGAAGTCGTTTGCGGGCGTGGTGCCAGCCGTGGTTCCGAACAACATGCCGTTCAGCTTGGTCTTGAGGGTGTCCTCAGCCTGCATGATTTTTGCTTCGAGGAGACTGACGATCATCTCCTTGCCGTTGTTCTGCGCCTCTTCCAAGCCGGAAATGGCAACGGTGGCGTACAACTGCTTCCAGTCGAACTGGGCGGCAGTAGCGGTGTTCACAGGGGTCACCGTTACGGTGTCCCACTCTGAATAGCTGTCGGCGTCACCATCGGTGTAGATGATCGGCTCCACGATGGAGATACCACCGCTGATTTTCTTGACTCGGCCGTTGCTCATCAGGTAGTTGAGGAGCGGACGCGAGTTGAAGATGTTGTCTGTCAACGTCTTGTGGTAGTTGTGCATTGTGGTGGAAAGAATGTCGTTCCACGTTGATGGGGTGTGTGAGGCGAGTGCCATGATTTTTTGTCCTTATGGGAAAGAGACCGATCAGCGTGCGGAGCGCTCTACTTGCTCGTAGGCACCCATTACAGCTTCTCGGATTGAGCTGAATGTTTGGTCTCCCATATTCGTCGTCGTCCCGACTGCACTCGGTGCCGTACTCACTACCGCCGCCTGCTGAGCAACTGCGGCTGATCGCCGTTGCTGTTCAGCTTGCTGGTTCGAGGCCGACTGTTGCTGGGCTTGTTGCCCTGCTTGGTATGCCATTGACTGGTAGATCATTGGGAACATTTCGGGACCAACACCCATTTGGAGTGCTTGGCCCACGACTGCCCGTGCTTGGTCATCGTCGATCTGAAATTGGGATTTCAGGCCACCTACCGCTCGTGAAAGCTCCTCGTCGGCTAGTCGCTGCTCGAACTGGGCTTGGAGAGACATACGTGCTGCCCGCTCCTCGGCAATCTGTCGTTCCAGCGGGTCCACGTATTCGTCTTCGGCGTTCTCGACCGCAGCAACTTGCTGCGCTTCGGTCATACCCAAGAACTGTTGGACCGTGGTTCCTGCCTGTTGGGCTAGGTACTGGACCGTGAGTCCTGGGTTTGCCTGCAACGCCTGCTGGAGCCGAACTGCTTGTTCGGCTTCCTGCCGGAGTTGTGACGCTTCCTGGAATCGCTGGGTGGCAACGGAATTGGCGTTGTACCCGTCAAGAGCTTCCCTTAATGGGACGCTGATCTGCTGTCCATCTCGTTCGATTTTGACATGCTTTTGATACTGCGTGTCGTCGAAGTCGTGGTATTCGATCGGCGGTGCCTCGAATGTTTCGGTGATCTGTGTGTCTCCGCCAGCTTCCCCGGTTTCGGGACTGACTTCGGCCTCTACCCCCAGGGGGGATTCTTGTTCTATGTCTGACACGGACTCCACTTTCTATGGGTTGGTCTGCTTGTCAGTATGACAACATACTACGCATATCGCGTTATGAATGCAAAGGGGTAATTATCCCTGCTGTGCTTGCATTATTAATTGCATAAGCTCTGGAGGAATACCGCTTGCGTCTGCGCCCATCGGGGGCTGGGGTGCTCCGCCCATTTGCTGCTGCATCATCTGGAGCATTTGAGGGTCGAGCATGTCACCCTGACCTGGAGGCGGGCCTTGCATACCTGGCGGTGGCCCGCCCTGTGGTGGACCTCCCTGTGGTGGCCCCTGCCCCATCTCAGAGTCTGGCATGGTGCTGCCGTCAGGCATCTGATGTGTTCCTGGCTGACCGCCCTGTGGTGGGCCTTGTTCCTGGCCGGGGGGTCCACCTTGCTGCTCTGGCGTATTGACGTAACGCTCAGCGTCCTTGTACCCTAGGCCGTCACGCAGTAGCTTCATGTAAAGAGCGGGCATATTGACGATGCCTTGCTGCATGAACGGGACAGACATGTCCACCGCCTGGAGCGCTGACTGGCGTCGAGACGATTCATTCTGCGGCTCAGTGGAACCACCGACGACATCGAAGTCAAACTTGCCCTGGATTCGGTCGCTGTCATAATTGATCCATCCTCTGACGGGGATGGTAACGATGCGGGCCACCTGATCGCCGGTCACATACTGCTGCATGAGTCCGACTATCCGCTCGCCACACTGAGACAAAATGGTCTCCACCTTGTCGAGACGGTCCTGTGCGCGAGCGTTCGCTGCGTCCTGGATCATGCCAGCTTCAGTGGCTGTCCGTCTGATAGCTGTTTGTGCGCCGCGCTGATAGTCCGACACGCCAGAGATGCGGTCGATGTCATTACTAATCATCGCCGACTGGTCGAAAAACTCGGGCGGCGTGATGGACGGCGGGACTGGGCTGATTGCGTTCCCAGGGTTTCCGTCTCCCATGACGGGGATCATTACGTTGTCGTCGTCAGACTCCAGCGCCTGTACGCCCTCGCGGTCAAACATGTCGCGTGCGTACAGCCATGCCCGCCGGAACTTTTTCCGGTAGTTGAGCATCTGGTTGCGGGTCTCGTTAAGTTCGAGCTGCAACGACTCGATCTGCTGGACGTCGCCCATCGGATAGAAGTGGTCGGGCACCTCGTAGTTGCGGAGCATGATGAACGGCTGGCCGAATGCGTACGGCATCGTCGTCGGCTTGATAAGGAAGCCAGGCTGATCTGAGCTACTTCCACCCTTGCTACCCGTGTTGTTAGCTGCAAACGTCGTGACTTTTTTTCGTTTTACATCGTAGAACTCGATGACCTCGCAGTATGAGATCGAACCTTGGTCTGGCTTCTCGGACGAATCTCTCGCATCGCCGTTGCTGGAGTTCTGGTCCCCGTCCCAACGTGACCAGCTACTACCAGAAACCCGCTTGCGCGCGGTGGCTGAGTACCTGCTATCGACTTGCACGTCGGCGACGG